>CAMDTO010000011.1 GCA_945907765.1 Thermoflexus hugenholtzii JAD2
GTCTCGATCGCGATCGAGATGCACCAGCACTCCCTTGCCGATAACTCGTGGAGCACACTCCACCTCCTGGACCTCATCGACCTGCCTAACGTCGGGTGCAATCCTGACCTCGGCAACCTCTACTGGTGCTATGAAGAGCCTGAGGAGTCTGTCGAGCGGTGCATCGTTGCCCTCGCACCGCGTGCGACATACTGGCATTGCAAGCAACTGATCCGCGTCCATGTGCCGGAAGTGCAGAAGGCCTACTACATCAAGGTGCCCCTGCCGGAGGGCGATATGGATTACCGGTTCGCTGTCGCCGCGATGTTCGGTGCCGGCTACGCCGGTGCGATGGCCATCGAGGGTGTCCGCGAAGGCGACCAGATGTACCGTGACGGCAAAAGTGCCGAGTATTGCCGCCAACTCTTCCGCGACCTCGGACACTGATCGTCGATGGTAGCCGCCAAGTGAGTCGGAGCCGCACGTTTTCGCTCATCCTGCCCGTGTACGTCCCGTCACTGCTTCTTAGTGCGGGCCAGGGCATCCTTGTGCCCACGTTGCCGCTCTTCACCCAGCAGCAGTTTGAGGTCAACTTCAGCCTGGTGTCCCTTGTGGTCGCCGGGGCGGGTCTTGGGACCCTTATCGGCGACGTTCCTGCCGGCATGTTGATCGAGAGGTGGGGACGCAAGCCAGTCATGGTCGCGGGCACCATCGCCGCCGCCATCGCCACCCTGCTTATGGGCACCACTCCACTGCTTGCAGGTGCGTTCGGGTTGTTCCCGGCATTCGCTCTGCTTGTCCTGCTCCGCCTCATTGCCGGTGTCGGGTCGGCCATGTGGAACCTGTCCAGAATGGCCTACATTGCCGATGTCGTGCCGCTTGCCGACCGAGGACGGGCACTTTCCACATTCGGCGGTGTCGGACGCATTGGCACGTTTGTCGGTCCCTTCGTCGGCGGCGTCATCGGCCTCTGGTTCGGTCTCGAAGCCTCGTTCTATATTGCCGGTGCGATGTCCGCAATCGGTGCAGTCATCTCGGTCTTTGCAATCACCGAGACCCGCCATGTGACCGGCCGTGCTGGAAAGCACATGCAGTGGTCGGTGGTCGGTGCCGTTGCCCGGCGTCACTGGCGTGATCTGACCGCGGCTGGCTCAGCGCAGATCTTCGCGCAGATGATCCGAGCCGGGCGCCAGTTGATCGTGCCTCTCTACGGTGCGAATACCCTCGGCCTGACCGTTGTCGAGATCGGATCGATCGTCAGCATCTCGAGTGCCGTCGATATGTCCCTCTTTCTCCCTGCGGGCATCCTGATGGACAAGCTTGGGCGCAAGTTCGCGTCCGTTCCGAGTTTCATCGTGCTTGCGATCGGCATGGCGATGGTTCCATTTGCCGTCAACTACACCACCCTCCTGATCGCAACCTGCGTCATGGGGTTTGGTAACGGTATCGGATCAGGCACGATGATGACCTTGGGTGCCGACCTCGCGCCAAAGGAGGCAACCGGCGAGTTCCTTGGGGTGTGGCGCCTTATCGGCGATTCCGGCACGTCCGGTGGTCCGCTTGCGGTGGGTGCGACCGCCGACCTCATCGGCCTCGGTCCGGCTGCGTTCTTGCTCTCGGGTACGGGGATCCTGGCCGCCGTGGTCCTCGTGGTCTTCGTTCGCGAGACACTCGTGTCACCGCAACGCATCGTCAAGGCCCCTTCTCCCGTTAACTCGGTGTGACAACCAGAAGCTTCTACGCCGACCAACCGGACGACTTCCTAGCGGATGACCCCTCTAGTTCTGAGGGGCCGTCCGGGTCTGTTTCCATAGCAGTTCCGAGGACTGCGGTTTCGCTTGGTGCCGCCCGGGTGCGCTTTGGTTCAAGTCTTGTTGGCCGTTCCCCCGAGACGACCCGCAGCTACATGCAGTCTCTTGACCACTTCTTCAACTTTCTCGATGGGCTTGGGATCTCCGACGCATCGCCAACGACCTCCCTCCCGACTGGAGTTGCCGAACGGTTCGCGGCATGGTTGATCCGGCGCTATGGTCGACGCCCGCGTGGTACGCAGGTGACCTACCTGGCCGGCATGCGTGCCTTCTACCGGTACCTCGACCGGCACGACCTCCTGCCCGCCGGGGTCACGATCGAACGGACCCGCAGCGCTGTCAGGGACGTCATCGGCAGGCCCGGGCCGTACCTTGCGCCGCGCATCGATCCCCGCCTTCCGTCCATCGTCCTGTTGGCCGAAGCACTCCCGATTCCTGTGCCCGACGGGGCGGCCTCTCAGCGCGCGCGCCTTGAACTCCTGCGCGATCGCGCCATCCTGCGTGTCCTGTACGCGACTGGCATGCGCCGCGCCGAGGTCGCGTCCCTCACCCGTGCATGTGTTGCCGACGGGCACGCCCTCGAGGCGCTGGTGACTGGCAAGGGCCAGAAGGAACGAACCGTTTTCTTCGATCCGGACACAATGGCGGCGATCCGCGTGTATCTCGAGGCGCGGGCTGATCGTTTCGAACCCCTTTTCTTGCGCCACGACACCGGTCGTGGTCAACCGGGCCCCGCGGGTCGTCACTACGCGATGAGTGAGAAGACCGTCTGGAATGTCGTCCGCAAGTACGGCGAACTTGCCGGGGTCTCTGCCTCGCCGCATGACTTCCGGCACGACAAGGCGACGACCCTCCTCAATCAGGGGGCCCAACTCTCGGAAGTCCAGGACATTCTGGGCCACGCGTCACCGGAGACAACCAAAACCATCTATGCCCATTACGACCGGTCACGACTTCGCGAGGCGTTCGACCGCTTCAGTGTGGCGCCCGAAGATCGCGGGCGACCAGGAAGCCCGGCCTAACTGCAAGGATCATCGATCTCCGAACCTGACGTTTCAGGCTTCACCTTGGCTGTCCAGGTAGCGCGCGACTTCGGGCGACTTCCCAGATTTGCCGTCTGGGCACCGGTAGACTCCCGACCGTGCCCCCGGCAGTAATCCTTCCGATCGACCCCCAGCATCCGGATCGCCGTCTCCTTGTGCGAGCCGGAGCTGTCATCCGGTCAGGTGGGCTTGTCGCCTTCCCGACCGAGACGGTGTACGGGCTTGGTGCGAACGCTTTTGACGACCACGCCATCGCCAGTCTGTACAAGGCGAAGCGACGGGACGCGCGCGACCCGCTGATCGTGCATCTTGCTTCGGCCAGTGGCCTTCCGCGCGTCGCGACCGATATTCCGGAGGCCCTTGGACACCTGACCACGCGGTTCTGGCCGGGTCCGCTGACGATCGTCGCACGCAGGCACCCGGATGTTCCCGGGCGTGTCTCTGCGAATCGTCCTACCGTTGCCGTCCGTGTTCCCGCCCATCCGGTTGCCCGAGGACTTATCGAGGCCTCCGGTGTTCCCGTTGTTGCCCCAAGCGCCAACCGGTTCATGCGGTCAAGCGCGACCCGCGCATCGCATGTGGTCGCGGACCTTGGCGAAGTCATTGATCTGATACTCGATGGAGGGCCAACTGAGATTGGTCTCGAGTCGACGGTCGTCGCTACCGACGACGACGGGTCTGTGCGTGTCCTGAGACCCGGCGCAATTCCGGTCGAGGCGATCGTCGTGGCCCTTCGCGACGCTGGCATTGATGTCCCGGTTCACGTTGGCGCTGTGCAGCGGGTGGCCTCGAACGATGGCGAACTCTCACCGGGACTTCTTGAGACCCATTACGCCCCCCGGGCCACGCTGGTCCTTGTCTCTGGGGCGCCGGCGAGTTCTGTGAGGTTGATGGTCCAACTCCTGCATGATGCGATTGCCGCCGGTGAACGGCCCGGTCTCATCGTGTATGACGAGGATGCTGATTCGTTGATTGACCCCCGGATGCCCCATCGGGTCACGATTTCGCATGTTGGCTCAGTTGCGAGTCCGGAAACCATCGCACACAACCTCTTCGCATCATTCCGTGACCTTGATGCTGCCGGTGTGACACGCATCGTCGCGCGCACCATCGATGCTGTCACCACCATGCCCGGACGACCGCCGATTCCCGGTGGCTTCGGCCTCGCGCGCGCGATTGACGACCGCCTGATCCGCGCCGCTGGCAGCCGGGTCCACCTCACTGGATCAATGAAATGAGGCCGAGCCAATGACCGCCGATGCTTCCTTCCGGAGTGCGCAGGGCTACGCACCTGACCCGCGCAACGACGACGTCCTTGTCTATGTCAACGGCGAATTTGTCCCCCGCCAAGAGGCACGCGTGTCCGTCTTTGACAGTGGGTTTGTCCTCGGTGACGGTGTCTGGGAGGGCCTTCGCCTTGTCAGTGGCACGTTGATCAGCCTCGATGCCCATATGGATCGCCTCTTCGAGGGTGCGAATTCCATCGCTCTCGACATTGGCATGACCCGTGAGGCCGTCGTGGATGCGGTCTGGCAAACCCTGGGCCGCAACGGCATGACCGACGGCGCCCATGTCCGCCTGATGGTGACCCGGGGTGTCAAACGCACTGTGAACCAGGATCCACGCTTCATCATCGGTGGCGCGACCATCGTGATCGTCGCCGAGTACAAGATGCCGAACCCCGAATCGAAGGCGCGGGGACTTACCCTTTTCACTTCGACGTTCCGCACCAGTGGGCCTGATATCTTCGACTTGCGTCTGAACTCGCATAGTCGCCTCAACCTGATCCAGGCACTCATCCAGGCGATCAACGCCGGTGCCGACGAGGCGCTGATGCTTGACCCGCGAGGCTTCGTTGCGAGTTGCAACTCAACGAACTTCTTCATTGTCCGCCGGGGCGAACTCTGGACCTCCTCCGGCCTCTACAGCTTCAAGGGGATCACCCAGCGCACCGTCATTGACGCCTGGGAGAGCGCAGGCAGTCGTGCGCGCGAGTGCGACTACACCCTTGCGCAGGTCTACTCGGCCGACGAGGCTTTTGTGACCGGGACGCTTGGTGGGGTCACGCCGGTCGTGCGGATTGACGGTCGGCAGATTGGGGACGGCAAGCCCGGACCACTGACGGCCCGGGCCTTTGAGCTCTACACGGCCGCGGTCATGCCCTGAACGGGGTTCTGGGGAACGTCACGCCTTCGACGGGTCGGTCATGTGGTCGGCCGGATTGCGCCATGAGCGCGTGGCCTTCCAACCCAGCAGTCGCTTGGCCCGCGCGTTGGAGATGCCCGCCTCGGTCGCACCGATCATCGCCATGCCCGGGACGTTGGCGGTGCCCGGATACGCCCGCGCGATCAGGTCTCGCGTCGGTTCCAGGCCCCATGAGTCATCTTGCACCGCATACAACTCGGTGCACGCTGCCTCGGGGTTGTCGCTCTCGAGTGCGAGCCGGAACATCGCCGCAAGGTCTCGAGGATCGGTGTAACTGAAGAGCGCCCGTTCTCCGGACAGCGGGTTGGCCTTGAAGTGGGTTTCCATGTTCGGGTAGTCCCACGGTCGGGCCACGAGGCTTGGTCGAATAGACACCACGCGCAGTTTCCCTGCCGTCCGACGGTGGATCTGTTCAGCGGTCAACTCGCCAAGCAGCTTCGACAGGCCGTACGGATCCTGTGGTCGGTTGGCGTGGGTCTCGTCGACGGGCACGAAGTCGGGCAAGTGCAGGTGCGTGCGGTACCCCTGCCCCAGCGTATTGATGCTGCTTGCCATTGCGAGTGCCTTGAGACCGAGTACGGCTGCTGCTTCGCACGCATTGAAATTACCGACGACGTTGGTCGTGAAGACGTGGGTGTCCGGGAACGTGCCTGGGGAAGCAATGGCTGCGAGGTGGATCGCCGCATCGGCACTGGCGAAGACCTCTATGAGGTCGCCAAGGTTCTCATGGTTCCCGATCCGGTAGCGTACCCCCGGCACTGCCGGTTGGAGCCCCCGGGGTGTCGCATGCTGGGGTGGGCGTTCACGGTCCAGCACGGTCACGGTCCACCCGTGCGCGACCAGTTCGCGCACCACCCATCCGCCAATCCACCCGCACCCCCCCGTAACCGTCACTCGTCGTGTCATTTGTTCCACTGTCCCCTTCCTCATGCCCTGTGTGACTGGCGTGCAAGCCACGCACGCGCCGCTTGCACTTTGCCAGAACGTGCCGGTCGCAGTCGCGTCATGCCTGCAACCAGGTTCGAGACCTCCGTGACCACTTCCGGTGCCCCGCGGGCCAGTTCGATCTCCACGTAGCGGCGCACATACGGGTGCCCTTCCAACCGGACCTCGTCTAGCGAAAGGATGACCTCGGCGTAGTCATGCGGGGCGCCTGTGTTCGCGTGACGACGCAGTCTCAGGTTGCGCCTCGGATTGACCAGGACCGCGCCGCCGGCAAGGTCGCCGGGGTACGCAATCCCCCGTGCCCGAAGCGCGTCAATGACGGGACGGGCTTCGGCGACTGAGCCCCATTCACGGACCGGGACGCTGACCAGCATCGCCGCCGTGAGTTCCGTCCGCGCCATGACCCCCTCGCCCGTCTCCCCTGCATGTGCATTCGCTTCGCTTGGGCCACCCGGTGCATTCCCGGCCGGTCCCTTGAGGGTCAACTCGCCGATGTCGTCTCCATCAAGTGATCGGATCCGCAAGGTGCACCGTTGCCTCGCCAACCCATGGCCGGGAGTGTCGAAGTAGGTATCCCTCAGACGGGTCTCGGTCTGTTCCACCACCCGCCAAGGGCCAAATGCGCCGGCCTCGGCAAGGACGGCGAACGCCTGACGCGACGCCCGCAACTTCACCTCGATTTCGATCAGCGTGGGTGCTCCCGGCATCACCGTACCCGGCGAAGGATCGCGAAAAGGTCGGCACCATCCATCGGTGTCTCGAACTCGGGTTCGTGCGTCTCGTCGATCTCGAACCATGGCGCGAAGTGTGCCTTGATGATCTCCCAGTCGGCGGCGAACGGTGGCCCGCCCTCGGCCGGTCCGATGAAGAAACTCGCAATCAGGCGTCCACCGGGCTTGAGGATTGCCCGGATGTTCTCCACGTACCGGTCACGGTCCGACGGGGAGATCGCGCAGAAGCATGCTCGTTCAAGGACGTAATCGAATGCCTCGTGATACCGCTCATGCAGGGTGAAGACATCCGCCTGCTCGAAGCGTGCGTGAGCCTCAGCGCCATTGGTGCGCGCAAGTTCGGTCGCACCCGCAACCGCCGATGGCGCGAAATCGAACCCGACGACGTCGAACCCGTGGGACGCGAACAGCAGGGCGTCATGACCGCGTCCGCACCCCGGTGCCGCCAGCCGTCCGGGTGGAAGGGCACTCGGGCCATCGAGGAGATGGATGAATGCCGGTGTCGGCACACCTCGTTCCCAGCCGGTCCGGCCCTCCTTGTAGCGTGTTTCCCAATACGTCGGTTCGTGAACTGGAGTTGGCGTTGTCATGGGGTTCATCCGATGTGCGGTAGGAGGGGGAAACCTCCGCCATTTCCGCCATTTGCGTGGAAACCGGCCGGTCATCGGAGGGTACCCTACCTCCCGGCATGATCTACGACCATCGGTTCCGAGTGCGCTACGCCGAAACTGACCAAATGGGGGTGGCGCACCACGCGGTGTACCTTGTCTGGTTTGAGATGGCACGGGTGGAATGGATTCGCGCGCTCGGGTTCCCGTGGGGCGACATCGAGGCCACTGGCTATGCCCAGGCGGTCCGCCAGACCCACCTGAACTATCGCCGTCCCGCACGGTTTGACCAGTTGCTGGTCATGCGTGTCGCCGTTGTGGAGATGCGCGGGCCAAGGATGCGCTTCGGCTACCGCCTTCACGATGCTGCTGATTTCGACCAGCATTCCGCTAAGTCCGAGACACTTTCGTTCGGAAGCATCGAACTGGTGTGGGTGACCCGTGATGGACGCCCGACGCGCCTCCCGAAGGATCACCCGGCCAGCCTGATGTTCGCCTCGATGCCGGCGCATCCCGACTGGGACGCCTGATCCTGGAGGATCTGGCGTCCCACCAAGGACTAGTTGCCCGACCGCCGAACGACCGCATCCGGGCGTTCGGTCAGTCCCGGCAGGAGTGATGTTCCCAGGCCGGGGACATTTGGCAGCGTGATGTGCCCGTCGGCCACGATGGGCAGGCCAGTCACCAGTTCGGTGTACCACCCGGTGTAGAAGGCACGCACGACCTCCTGGATCAAGGTATTCGGGGCATTCATTGCCACATGCACGCCCGCCGCCCAGGTCACCGGACCGGTGCAGTCATGCGGTGCGACTGGCAGCCCGAAGGATTCCGCCAACGTCGCGATGGCCTTGCCTTCGGAGATGCCTCCGCACCAGCCAAGGTCCAGCATGACGTAACTGGCGGCTCGCGCTTCCATGAGCTCACGGAATCCACCACGGTTCCCGAGCAGTTCGCTTGCAGTCGTCGGGATCCGCGTCCCATGCGCAAATTGGGCCAGCGATGCGATGTCGTCAGGACGGACTGGGTCCTCGATCCAGAATGGCCGGATGTCCTCGCGCTCGAATGCCTGCGCGATCTGCAGGGCCGCCGGCGTCTGCCAAAGGCCATGCAGTTCGACCATCAGGTCCATGTCGTAGCCGACCACTTCACGTACCCGCCGGAATGGACGCATCGCGGTGTCGAGTTCACGTGGCGAAATCGAGGTCCCGTTCGTCCGGTACGCAGCCTCGTCAAAGGGCCACATCTTCATGCCCGAGATGCCCATGGCCAAGAGGCTCTGGGCAAGTGGACCCGCATCACCGGTCAACCAGGCGTCGAGGTCTTCGTATGGGCCGATGCTGTCGACGCCCACGCCCCAGTTCTCACGTGCCTGGCCGACTGTCTTGCGGACGTACCGGTAGCCGGCGCAGGTGTTGTAGACCCGCACGCGGTCGTGGGAGGCTCCGCCAAGCAATTCGTAGACGGGTGCTCCCAGGTGCTTGCCCTTGATGTCCCAGAGCGCCATGTCGATCGCGGAGAGGCCCCGGCGTTCCACCCCGGTTCCCTTCGTTCCCACGTAGCCCGGCAAACTAGTGCGCAGTCGGTCGATGCGACCGGGATCCTGCCCGATCAGCTTCGGCGCTACGGTCTCGTGCAGGTATGACGCGACTTCGGGTGCGCCGAAGAACGTCTCACCCAACCCGACAATCCCCTCGTCGGTATGAACCTGCACGAAGAGGATGTTGCCGAACTCCTCCAGTTGGATCGTTTCGATCCCGGTCACTTTCATCGATGCATTTCCTTTCCGGCCCCATCGTGGGCGCGCCTTGCCCCGTCCGCGGTCACCGATGACCGGTCTTCCGGGGCAAGGATCGATCGCGTCTCACCAGTTGGTGATGCTTCCATCGAGGCGACGCAACTGGGGCAGTTCGGCAATCTGGAACGGATGCTTGCGCGCCGCGTCACGGTCGAAGTCGATCCCGAGGCCCGGTCGCGTCGGTGGCAGGAGGTAGCCGTTCTCCCACGGAACCTGCACGGTCACGACGTCCATGAGTGAGGTGCCCGGTTTCCGGGGCTGTTCCTGCACGCCTACGAGTGGCGAGGCAAGATTGAGGTGCAGGCACGCCGCGGTCGAGACCGGTCCCAGCGGATTGTGGGTCGCCAACTTGATGTAATGCGTTTCGCACCAACCGGCGATCTTCTTGGCTTCGGTGAGACCACCGCAGATGCCAAGGTCGACACGGCAGAAATCCATCAGTTCTTCCTCAATGACCTGCCGGAACTCCCACTTGCTTGCGAACTGTTCCCCGACCGCGATTGGCGAATGCACGTGTTGCCGGACCAGGCGCAGGCTTTGCATGCTTTCGGCGCGGATCGGATCCTCCATGAAGAAGGGGTTGAACTCCTCGACCGCCCGGCAAAGCCTGATGGAATCGGCCGGATCCAGCCTGGTGTGGATGTCGAAGCACAGCTCAACGCTGTCGCCAAGCGCCTTTCGGAGGGCCGCGAACTCCCGTACCGCCTGTGGAATGGCGACCGATGGTTCCAGGATGTTTCCGAACTCCGCCAGGCCCCAGCGGACGAACTTCCACCCTTCGGCAACATGCTTCTGGGCATTCTCAACCAATTCCTCGATGGACGGTCGCTGAATGTGCGGATAACACACGACCTTGTCGCGGCACAGGCCACCCAGGAGTTCGTACACCGGAACATTCAGGGCCTTCCCCTTGATGTCCCAGAGTGCGATGTCAATTGCCGCAATCGCCGAGGTCGCAATGTTCTGCGCCGGGAAGAAGCCGCCGCGCGACATCATCTGCCAAAGGTGTTCAATCCGGAACGGGTCCTGGCCGATCAGGAATGTCTTGAAGTGTTCGATGACTCCCTGGACCGCCAACTCACGACCGGTCAGACCGGCTTCACCAATGCCCCAGATCCCTTCGTCGGTGTCGACCACCACGAAGAAGTAGTTCCGTGATCCTCCCCAGACCGGGTAGCACTCGATATCCGTGATCTTCATTGCGTCTCCCTCGCTTCACCACGCTTCGCCACGCTTCGCCACGCTTCGCCACGCTTCGCGATCGACTGGCTTTTCGCGATGCGCGCGATGCGAGGATAGCGATGATGCGCGAGTCGTGCCGGGATGGACGTGTTGCCACCACTGACGGGTCCAAGGCGCACCGGAAGTCGCGCAGTTGCAATCTCGGGCACAATGCATCCATGACGATGAGTGCTGCGGACGGTTCTCCCCGGCGACGCCTTGCCGTGATCGGTGGTGGGCAGATGGGCGGCGCAATTCTGACGAGGGCAATCGCCGCCGGGCTCTACTCGGCCGACGACGTTGTGGTCAGTGATGCCGATCCGGGGATCCGAGACCGGTTGCATGCAACATTGGGGGTCACTGCCATCTTTGACGCGCCCGCTGCGGTCGATGGCGCCACCTGCATTCTCCTGGCGGTCAAGCCCCAGATCTTGACCGCGCTAGGGCGTGACCTTCGCGGAAGGCTTCATCCGGGCCAGGTCATCCTCTCGATAGCTGCCGGCATTGAACTCGCGACCTTGCAGGATGCCCTTGGCCATACTGCAATCGTTCGCGCGATGCCCAATACCCCTGCACAGGTTGGACAGGGCGTGACTGCCTGGTGCGCAACCACGGATGTTGGGGAAGCCTCGCGTGCGGAAATCCGCGCCCTGCTGGCCGCCGTCGGCACCGAACTCGAGGTTGACGCCGAACGCTACCTGGACATGGTCACCGCGGTCTCCGGCAGTGGGCCGGCGTGGGCGATGGTCATCATCGAGGCGATGACCGACGCTGGAGTCCAGCTGGGACTTCGGCGCGACTGGTCCTACGAACTGGTCCTTCAGACCCTTGCCGGTTCGGTTGCGCTTGCCCGCGCCACGGGGAGGCATCCCGCGGATCTGCGGAACATGGTCACGACGCCCGGTGGAACAACTGCCGCCGGCCTCGCCGCCATGGAACGGGCCGGCCTCCGGGCCGCCCTTGCCGATGGCATCGTTGCCGCCTATCAGCGCAGTGTCGAACTCGGGGCGGCGGCCCGGAAGTGACCGCGACTGCTATCGTCCCGCCGATGAGTGACCGGATCAGGAGTGTCGAGTAGCGATGTCCTTCCTCGACCGTCTCTTTGGAAGCCTCTTCAGATCGGGCGGTCCGCGGTCCTCGGGGGACCCGAACGCGGTGTACATCCACGTTCGTTGCCGGTTCTGCAAGGAAGCGATCCGTGTGCGTCTCAACCGCACCAGTGACCTGTCCCCGGATGATGACGGTGGCGGATTCGTGGTCCGCAAGTCGATTGTTGGTCAGAAGTGCTTCCGCCGCATCGAGGTCGACCTCGCATTTGATCGCAACTATCGTCTGGTTTCCGAGGATGTCACGGGTGGGACGATGATCACTGCCGAGGACTGGCAAACCGAACACGCGCCTGCCTCCTGAGCCAGGGGTTTCGCGTTCCCTTGGTGGTCATCCTGCCGGTGCCGCTACGAGACCGGCACGGGATGGCAAGCGGCATCGTTCTAGCGATTGAACCGATGGTGTCCACATCGCGGCCCTCGCCACACCCTGCGTTGCCTGCCGGTTCCCTCCGTCAGGCGGATCAAGGTGGATTAGCGCCTCGGCGTGAAGGGCCGGGCCCGACACACGAGTGGATCTCCACCCACCGCATCAGCGCCGTCATCGTGGGTTCCCTTGTCGCTTCAGTGCTTCTGGGGCTGGTGTCGGGGGCCGTTTCCCCGCTCGTTCCGGGAAGTGTCGTCGCATCCCTGATCGGCATCGCCCTCGCGTTTCTCTACCCGACACTTGCCTTGGCGGGCACCGTCGGCGTCATCGCCATCCTTCCGTTTGCGGTCGTGCCGCTTCGCCTTGGCGTGGCGCCCACGTTCCTGGACATCCTGACCGCCGTTGTCTGGGCCGTCTGGACCGTGCGTCTTGCGACAGGCCGGGATCGTGTGCGATTTCCGGCGCCGGTCTTCATGGCGTGTCTCGCCACCGGGGTTGTCGTTACGTCCTATCTTGCTTCGCCGGACCCGCTCAGTTTGAACGAGACCGCCCGCATGTTTGCAAAGGTCTCGCTTGGGCACCTCATCGTGATCCCGGTGGCCCATCTTCTCCGTGACCGTGCGTCTATCCATGGTCTCGTTGGAACGGTCATCGTCGTGACGTCGATCGAAGCCGTGATCGGGATTGGCCTCTACCTGGTTCCGCGCGACATTGCCTACCGTTTGTTGGCGGCACTCGAACCACTTGGCTACCCAGTTGGCGATACCGTCCTCCGCTACCGGCCAGATACCGACATCCTGCGCGCAATCGGCACGTCCATCGACCCGAACATGTTGGGCGCACTCCTGATGACCGGAGGGGCGCTTGCTATCCCGCAACTCCTGGCCACCCACCCGATCTGGTCCCGACCGGTCACCATTGCCCTCCTGGCCCCGATCGCCATGGGGCTACTCCTGACCGAATCACGCGGTTCGTGGCTGTCCCTCGGGGCCGCGGTCATGATTGTCGGAGCGCTCCGGTACCGGCGCCTCTGGGTGGTGATCGGCGTGGCCGGCGCCCTCGCGGTCTTCCTGCCCCAGGCGCAACGGTTCACTGAACACCTGCTTTCCGGATTGCAGGCGCAGGACCGGGCGTCCTCGATGCGGCTCGACGAAATACGCAATGCCTATACCATTATTACTGGAGCGCCATGGATCGGCGTCGGCTGGGGGATCGTTGGCCGGAGCATCGACCTAGAGTTCACGCGGGGTGTCTCGAACATCTACCTGACCATCGCGCAACGTTCCGGGATACCCGCCCTTGTGGCATATCTTTCCGTCTGGGTGACCATTGCGTTGGGAATGTGGCCGGCAATCCGGCGCGCCAGCGTCGAGGTGCGCGACGATGGCATCATGCTTGGAGGGATCGGTGCGATCGGTGGTGCCTTGGTCGCCGGAATGGTCGACCACCATTTCGTGTCATTTCCCCATCTGGTCACACTTCTCTGGGCACTGACCGGGATGGTTCTGGCGCGTGCAGCGATCAACCTGGATGGCACTTCGGTCGTGAATGGTGCACCGCAGCGAGCCAGTGCCAAATGACTGTCCCGGTCGTCCTTGATGCCCGGATCATGGCGTACAACCGCACCGGGATCAGCCGGTACATCCGCCATCTTTATGAGGGCATGGCTTCGCTGCGCGACCGGTCATCAACCGGCACCGACCCGTTCCCGGTCGACGTAACGGTCCTCTCGGCCCGACGCGACACGGAACACTCGCTGGCAGCCTCTTGGGTGCGTTCGGCGACTGGCTGGACGCCTCCCCATCACCGCCTCGAACGCGTCACCCTGTCTGTCGAGATTGCGCGGACACTCATGCGTGCATTTCCGGCCCGATCGGGCGCCCGGCCCGTTCTGCACAGCCCGGATCATGTGTGCCCTGAACCGCTTTCAGTGCTCGGGGCACGCCAGTGGGCATCGGTCGTGACCGTTCATGATTTGTCATTCTTGCGCGTTCCAGAGACACATTCGGTAGAGAGCCGCCGGTATTATTCGGGCATCCACCGGACTGCGCGCACGGCCGAGCGCATCATCTGTCCATCCCAGGCGACTGCGGACGATCTGCTTGACATGACGACAGCAGACCCTGACCGGATCCGGGTCATCTACGAGGCGCCAGACCCTCGGTTTGGTGAAGTTGGACCAATCTTCCAGTCCGTCGGTGGCGCGCGACCGTACATCTTGACAGTCGGTTCAATCGAGAAGAGAAAGAATGTCAAGACAATTATCGACGCTGTTGCTGCGATGAGCCCGGCAGACAGACCAGATGTAAAGATTGTAGGATCGCCAGGATCGGCCTACGATGAATGCGTCAAACAAATAGCAATGTTTAGTATAGCAAATCGTGTCGAGTTTCTTGGCCGTGTGTCAACAGAAATGATCGCGAGTCTTTATCGTGGAGCCGCGGCAATGGTGTACCCATCACTCTATGAAGGGTTCGGGCTTCCGGTTGTCGAGGCAATGGCGTGTGGTGTGCCTGTTATCACGTCTACTTCATCCTGCCTGCCCGAAGTTGCAGGAGGTGCCGCCATTCTCGTCGAGGCGGAGGATGTGGATGGCTTGCGGGATGCGATCTCGAGGGTGATCGGTGACCGCGCCTTGTCGTCCGCGATGCGTGCGCGCGGACTGCGTCGGGCTGCGTCGTTTTCATGGGAGCGCGCGGCCACGGAGACGGTTGCGGTCTTCCTCGAGGCGTCACGCGCATGAGCGCCGACGCGCCATCGCCCGGTCGTGTCCTCTTCCTGATGCCCCAGATGCCATGGCCTGCCACGCAAGGTACCGCGCTCAGGAACTTCCATTTGATGAGAGCGATCACCGATGCCGGCCTGGAAGTCGACCTGATCACGTTTGGCGACCCTCGGCGTTCCATTCCAACGGAGATCGATGCGGTCTGCGGCCGGATTGAGATAGTCCCTCTACCAATACGGAGCCTTTTGACTCGCGTGCGCACGTTCCTTGCCGGCGAGCCCGACCTCGCCTGGCGCCTTTCCTCGTCTGAGTTTTCGACCCGGCTTGATGGCATGTTGCGTGATGGCAGGTACGACGTGGTCCAGATTGAGGGTTTCGAGATGGCCGGGTACCTGCTTGGGCCCGGCGCCTTGCGTCGAGAGGCGTGGGACCGTGCGCCGTGGACGCTTGCTGGTCACCGAGCTCCGCGCATTGTCTTTGACGATCACAATGCCGAGTACCAGTTGCAGGCGTCGGCCTCCCGGGTGGATTCGCAGCGCCCGCGCCGATGGCCACTCGCGCTGTACTCGTGGGTCCAGGCCTCTCGCATCCGACGTCGCGAGGCACTCTACGCGTCGGCTGCCGATGCCTGTATTGCCGTGTCAGATGAGGATGCCAATCTCCTTCGCGAGATTGCCCCGGGTGTGGCTGTCCAGGTGGTGGCGAACGGGATTGATGTGCGGTCGTACCGCAACGTTTCGTCGCCGACCGTCCCGCCCATTGTCTTCTTTGCGGGAAAGCTTGATTACCGCCCGAATGTCGATGCGTGTGAGTGGCTTGTGCGTTCGGTCTTGCCAACCGTGCGTGCGTCGGTCCCTGATGCCCGGGTTGTACTCGCTGGTCGTGACCCTTCACCGTCAGTCCGGGCGCTCGCGGGTCCTGACATCGAGGTTACTGGGTACCTCTCCGACGCGGACATGCGTGCCCGTCTCGCCGGTGCGACCGTCGCGGTCGTTCCGATCCGGATGGGAAGCGGGACGAGGTTCAAGGTCCTCGAGGCGATGGCTTCGGGTGTGCCGGTGGTGGCTACCCGCTTTGGTGCCGCTGGATCCGGCATTGTTGACGGTGTGCACGGCCTCTTGTCCGAGAATGCGTCGGATTTGGCGTCTTCCCTCGTCCGTGTGCTTCGTGATGCGTCGCTGGGGAATGCCCTGACCGTGCGGGCAAGGGAACTCGCCGAGGCGCGACATGACTGGTCGGCAATCACCCCGCACTTGGTCGCAGTCCACCGTCATCTCATCGGTGACGTGATGCCTCCGGCCAGTGTGATTGCAACTGTCCGGAACGAGGCACGAACAATTGCTGAAGTGATTTCGGGTGTCGCCCGACAGCAACCAGTCCCGGCGGAGATGGTTGTTGTCGACGGTGGCTCGGACGATGGCACGCTGAGCGTGGTCCGCGAGTGCGCGTCGCGCCTGGACGCTGCCTCTGCGGGGCTGCACCTCACACTCAGGACGGAACCCGGTGCCAACATCTCACGTGGGCGGAATCTCGCTGTTGAATGCGCCAAGGGTGACGTCATTGCGGCCGTTGACGCAGGGACGGTGCTTGCCTCGGACTGGTTCTCGCGTCTCGTGGCGCCATTCAGGGGGGATGCCCGTGTCGGTGTTGTCAGCGGGTTCTTCGTTGGTGCACCAGAGACAGATTGGGAGCGCGCCCTTTCGGCGACGACCCTGCCCTTGGTTGAGGACATCGACCCGGTGCGGTTTCTGCCGTCCAGTCGGTCGGTGGGGTTCCGGCGGTCCGATTTCGTCCGGGCAGGGGGGTATCCGGAGTGGTTGGACTACGGTGAAGACCTTGTTCTCGATCTTGCCCTGCGTCGCCTGGGCGTCGTGTTCCGGTTTCAGCCGCGTGCGGTTGTCCGTTTCCGTCCCCGTCCCACTCCTCGTGCCTACTTCCTGCAGTACTACCGCTATGCGCGTGGTGATGGGAAGGCGGGACTGTTCGCACGTCGGCACGCCATCAGGTACGGCGCCTACATCGGTGGCGCGCTGCTTGCGATGGGTGCCCTTGACGGTCGGGGAGGAAGACTTCCAGCTACGCTGTTGGTAGCTGGCGCAGTGGGCTATTTGCGTCGGCCGCTGTTGCGCCTCGCGGTCACCGCCTCTTCGCCAGCAGACTTGATGCGGTGCGCACCCCTCCTGCCACTCGTGCGCATCGTTGGGGACGTGGCAAAGATGGCCGGCTACCCCGTAGGGTTGTGGTGGAGACATTCGCGCGGGGTCCTCTCCCATGATCGCCGACCGATCACTGCCTGGACCACTGAGTAATGGTGCAATCAATTGACCATAACGCCAACCCTCTAACGGTACATGGCTGGAGGTCTCCGGTGTCTCGAGCTGGTGCGATCGTCGACGGATCGGTCGTCCGACAAGGACCCATCGTGTCCGTCGTCATCGTCACCTACAACGTTTCCGACCTTGTCATCCAGTGCCTTCAGTCGGTCATCCTCAGCGAGGTGACCTTCGGACTGGAGATCATCGTCATTGACGCAGGGACCGACGGATCGGCAGATCGGATCAGGTCACGGTACCCAGGAATCACGGTCATCGAGGCGCCTGAAAACCCCGGTTTCGCGACGGCGTCCAATCTTGGCCTTCGACGTTCCCGCGGTAACTTCCTTCTCCTGTTGAACCCGGACACCATCATTCCGCCCAATGCGCTGTCGTTGGCGGTCGCTGGCCTCGAGGCGAACCCTGGCCACGGGATCGTTGGTCCCAAGCTTGTCCGGGCTGATGGGACCCTGGATCTGTCGGCACGCCGGTCGTTCCCGACTCCACGCATCGCCCTATACCATTTCCTTGGTCTGCCCAGACGATTTCCAGAAGTTCGCGAGTTTGGTGCCTACAACCTGACGTATCTGGACCCAGACAAGCCGGCAATCGTCGATGCCGTCGCCGGATCATTCATGATGGTCCGTCGTGAGGCTCTCGAGATCGCCGGTCTCTTCGACGAGTCGTTCTGGATGTACGGAGAGGACCTCGACCTGTGCCTTCGGATCGGCAAGGCTGGTTGGAAGGCCCGGTACGTTCCCTCCATTGTGGTGACCCACCTCAAGGGCCAGAGCAGCCGGACCCGGCCGTTGCGGTGCACCATCGAGTTCTATCGGGCGATGCACATCTTCTACCGAAAGCATCAATCGCCGCAGGCCGGTGTCGTCCAGAACTTCCTGGTGACCATTGGGATCGTCGCGTTGGGCGCGGTTGCCGTGCTGCGTGATCAGATGCGCCCGGAGGCGCACCGACGCGTTTCCTAGCCTGACAGGAATTCCCATCGTGACAGCGATTGACCGGATCACTAGCCGTTTGGGCAACGCCTCAGCGACTTGTGGGCAGTCACGGACGCTCGGAGTGGCCGATGGGAACTGAACTGGGCGGGCGTCGACGGCGTACCCGGAGCAATGCGCCGGGGGCCGCGGTTGGGCTGTCAGACGACCATGCAGGGTCGCCGATGGAACCGGTCGGTGAGCGGGACCTCGGGAATCGTCCCGCGATCGCGGTTCAGGAGAGGCGCCCCGGCTCCTCGTCGATGTACCGTGCCGTCGCCCGGGCGGTCGGCGCTCCCGTGTCGTTGACGACGTTCCAGCGCATCGCCCTCACGCCCGCGTTCCTGATCGTGGTTGACACCATCGCCATTGGTGCCGGTTTCCTGGGCGCCTATGTGTTGCGGTTCGTTCTGCAGTTGCCGGTCGCGGAGGAGGTGCATAGCCTCCGCTCCTATGCCGGTTTCCTGTCACTCGCCATTCCCGTCATCCTCATTGCCCTTGCGGCATACGGCCTGTACCAGAGCCGGCAACTCGTGAATGCCGTCGACCAGGTGTTCCGTCTGTTCACCGCCGTACTCGTGGGCCTGGTCGTCACGGTCGCCATTGCATCGTTCGTGATCCGCGGATGGCCGGACTATTCGAGACTGTTGGTCGCCTACGTCTGGCTTGCGTGTTCGCTCCTTTCCTTCCTCGGCCGGCTCATGTGGATCCGCTGGAGAGGTTGGTTGGCGTCCCGAGGGTCAGGAGTCCGCACCACCCTGATCGTCGGGGCCGGTTCCGCCGGTGTCCGGGTTGCACAGCACTTCACGCGGTCGTCACACCTCGGATACCGCGTTGCCGGCTTCATCGATGGCACGCTTCCGGTTGGTGCGACCCCTGCAGGGACGCTCATTCCGGTTGTCGGCAGGCTTGAGATGATCGACGACATCCTGATCGCGATCCAGCCTCAGGAACTGATCCTCGCCGATCCGACCCTCTCGAACCTGGAGTTGATGAAACTGGTCAGCCGGTGCGAAGGGCAGCCCGTCGGGATCCGTGTCTATCCGGACTTGTTCCAGACCCTTGTCAACGACGCATCACTTGTGAACCTGCAGGGATTGCCGCTGGTTTCCTTGCGCGCGAGTGAACTTGAAGGATGGCAACGGACGGTCAAACGCATCTTTGATGTCCTGTTCGCGGGAACGGTCCTCATCCTGACCGCGCCGATGATGCTGGTCATTGCCTTGCTTGTCCGCCTTGGGTCCCCGGGTCCGGTCTTCTTTGCCCAGGAACGCCTCGGGCAGGACGGAAAGAGATTTCACGCCATCAAGTTCCGGTCGATGGTCCAGGACGCCGAGAAGCGCAGCGGCCAGTTCTGGACCGTGCCCAATGACCCGCGTCGCACACGTGTCGGCACGTTCCTGCGTCGCCATTCCCTGGACGAATGGCCCCAGTTCATCAATGTCCTTGTTGGGGACATGAGCGTTGTCGGCCCAAGGCCCGAGAGACCGATGTTCGTGGCCCAGTTCAGCGAAAGTGTCCCGGACTACCTCCGGCGCTTGCGTGAACGCGCTGGCCTTACCGGTTGGGCCCAAGTCAACGGCTTGCGGGGTGATGTTCCCATCGAGGAGCGCACGAAGTATGACCTGTATTACGTGGATAACTGGTCACTTTGGCTGGACATCAAGATCATCATGCGAACGGCGATACTCCTGATCCGTGACCGCAGTGCGTACTGACGGATCCACCCCGGAGCCGGGTCCGCATTTCGCACCGCGTCACCGGATTTACTGCCCCGTTTGCTATGCTGGGTGCTGTTAGCAGTCTCGTTCGGTGACTGCTAACGCGATGGTCGTCACCGGTCCTGCGTTGACGTTGACGGTTGGTGAGGGTGATTGTCGTGGAGGGACGGAACGCCGCGGACCATGTGTTGACTGAACGCCAGGCTCGGATCCTGAAGGCGGTCGTCGACCAGTATGTCCGCCATGCGTCGCCAGTTGCCTCGGAAACGCTCGTCCGCGAGCATGGCCTGGGAGTCAGTTCCGCAACGGTCCGCAATGAGCTGGCCGAACTCGAGGCGCGAGGCTACATCTGCCAGCCCCACACCTCCGCCGGACGCATTCCGTCCGAAACCGGCTACCGGTATTTCGTGCAGCGCCTGATGGCGGAACGTCAACTCTCTCTGTCCGAACGGGTCACGTTGCGCCACCAGTTCCACCAGGTCGCCCTCGTCCGCGAGGAATGGTTGCAACTGGCAGCCGTCACGCTTGCCCGCGGTGTCCAGGCCGCCGCAATCGTCACCGCCCCCCACATGCGACAGTCGCGCCTCAAGCACGTCGAGGCGGTCCAGATGCAGGAACATCTCGGACTGATCATCGTCGTCCTGCACGACGGCACCGTGAAACAGCAATTGGTCGCACTGCCCGACGGCGTCACGCAAGCGCGCCTCTCCGCCGCGACCAGTCGCCTCAATCCGGTCTTCTCCGGGCGGACCCGTGTCGAGTTCAGCTTCAAGGTGTCCGAACTCCCCGAAGACCAGCCCCTCAGCACGGATGAGTCCTTCGTGTTCAGTCATGTGTCAAACATTGTCAAGGAAATCGACACCCGAGAGACACCTGTGTATCACTCGGGACTTGTCGAATTGCTTGACCAACCCGAATTTGCGCGGAGCGACCGTGCGCGGGCGATCGTCGAGCTTCTCGAACGACCCCAGACCTTGCGTGATGTCCTGATGCCAGGATCGGACTCGGACCTTCCCGCCGCCCTCGTGGACAGCAATCCGGTGCATGTCGTCATCGGAAGCGAGAACCGGTGGGACTGGATGCGCGAATGCGCTGTCGTGACGAGCCAGTACGGTCTCTTCGGCGAACTGACCGGGTTCATCGGCGTTCTCGGTCCCGTACGTTTTCCCTACGGCGTAGCCGTCCCGGCTGTCCGGTACATTGCGCGCCTCATGACCGAGGTCCTCGTGAACGACTGGCCCTCGGGATCGTCGACCAGACCATCAGAGGAGATTGATCGTGTCAGCTGATTCGCAGAACACCGAGGCCGGCATGCCGTCCGGGACACGCGCCGAAGTCCGTGAACTCGAGCGGCAGCTTGACGAGGCCCGTGCCCAGGTCAAGGCTGCCGAGGAACGTGCCCAGGAGAACCTGGACCGTTGGCAGCGTGCCCAGGCGGATCTGGTCAACTACCGGCGCCGGACGCAATTCGACCGTGAACAGGAGCTCAAGTTCGCCGGGCTTCCCCTCATCACGGAAATGCTCCGCATCTTTGACGGCTTCGACCGCGCGTGGAAGTCCCTGCCGGTGGCCCTCCGGAACCTCTCGTGGATCGAGGGCATCTGGATGCTTGACCAGCAGTCCCAGGAGATCATCCGCCGGACAGGATTGACCAGGATTGACCAGGCTGACCTACCGTTCGATCCCCGGATCCACGATGCCATCGCGACCGAACCCGGTGAAGGCGATCCGTACGTGCTTGAGGTCTTTCAGGCCGGGTACGAATTGCACGACCGTGTTGTGCGGCCGGCGCTCGTGAAGGCTGGGCCTCGTCAAGTTTCCGGGACGTCCGCTGAAGGTGCAGATGGGTCAGACCCGGTCCACCAGCACGACCACACGCACGACGAGACCGGCCGGTAAGCGGGATACATGAGCAAGACCATTGGCATAGACCTCGGTACCACCAACTCGTGCGTAGCGGTCCTCGAAGCCGGTCATCCGGTCATCATTCCGAATGCCGAGGGTTTCCGTACCACGCCGTCGGTGGTGGGTTTCACGCGACAGAACGAACGCCTCGTTGGCGCGATGGCCAAGCGCCAAGCGGTCACGAACGCCGAGAACACCGTCGCATCCGTCAAACGGTTCATGGGCCGTCGGTTTGACACCCCTGACGTCGCCCGCGACGCCGTGAGAGTCCCGTACGCGGTCAATGCGTCCGAAAATGGCGATGTCCAGATCGTGGCGGCTGGTCGGGAGTTCGCTCCTCCGGAAATCTCCGCCATCATCCTTCAGAAGCTCAAGGCAGATGCCGAGGCGTACCTGGGCGAACCGGTTTCCGGGGCGGTCATTACCGTCCCCGCCTATTTCTCTGATGCACAAAGGCAGGCGACGAAGGATGCAGGTCGCATCGCTGGTCTCGAGGTCTTGCGCATCATCAATGAACCGACCGCATCGGCGCTTGCCTACGGGTTCGACAAGCGCCATGAGGGACGCATTGCCGTCTACGACCTCGGTGGCGGGACCTTCGACGTCTCCATCCTTGATATCGGTGAGGGCGTGTTCGAGGTCCGGTCCACCAACGGTGATACCCACCTCGGCGGTGACGACCTCGATGCACGGATCGTCGACTGGCTAGCCGGTGGGTTTGCGGCAAGCAACACCATCGACCTCCGTCAGGACCGGATGGCCCTCCAGAGGCTCAAGGAAGCGGCCGAAAAGGCGAAGATCGAACTCTCGGGAGTGCTCGAGACCGAGATCAACCTTCCGTTCATCACCGCCGATCTCTCCGGTCCCAAGCACCTGAGTGTCGTCCTTACCCGATCCAAGCTTGACCAATTGACCCAGGATCTTCTCGAGCGGACCGTTGAGCCATGCCGGCGCGCGATGGCAGATGCCCGCCTCACCGCAGCCGACATCGACGAAGTGATCCTCGTGGGCGGTCAGACCCGCATGCCCGCTGTCGTGGAACTTGTCACGCGTATCTTCGGGCGTGAACCAACCAAGGGCGTCAACCCGGACGAGGTGGTCGCAGCCGGGGCGGCCATACAGGCCGGCGTCCTGGGTGGTGAGGTGACCGACCTGCTCCTCCTTGATGTCACGCCGCTTTCCCTCGGCGTGCGCACCCTCGGCGGCATCTTCACGCGCTTGATCGATCGCAATACGACCATTCCGACCGCACGGACCCAGACCTTCTCGACGGCGGTCGATGGGCAGCGTCGTGTCGAGATCCAGGTCTTTCAAGGGGAACGGGAACTCGTCGAAGGCAATACCCTGCTTGGCAGGTTTGACCTCGACGGCATTCCTTCATCTGGCCGGGGCGTTCCCCAGATTGATGTGACCTTTGACATTGACGCAAACGGCCTCCTCCATGTTTCTGCACGGGAGCGGACCACTGGTGTTGAGCAGCAGGTGACCGTATCCGGAGCCAGTCGGCTCAACGAACAGGACGTCGAGCGAATGGTTGCGGAGGCACAGAAGGCCGCGACCGGCGACTTCCAGAAGCGGTCTCTGATCGAGGCACGAAACCTCGCCGATTCCCTTGTCTACCAGGCGGACCGGTTCCTCTTCCGCGCCGCCGACGGGCTTCCGGAAGAGTTCCGCGACCAAGTATCAGCGCAGGTTGACCGGGTGCGGACCGCCCTCGCGGGTGACGACGCCGTCGCCCTCCGTCAGGTGACGAGTGTCCTGCGCGATACCCTTCGTGACCTGAATCCCGGGGTGTCCGGGGCGCCGTTGCAGCAGGCTTCAGATCATCCCGATCAGGCCGACCCTCCCGGGCATGACCCGGACGTCTCGGTAACCGGAGAATAGCCCCATGTCCAGCAAGCGTGACTACTACGAGGTGCTTGGCGTCGCCCGCACCGCGACCGACGACGAATTGAAGAAGGCCTATCGGGCGCTTGCGCGCAAGCTTCACCCGGATGTCAACAAGGAGCCCGGCGCCGAGACCCAGTTCAAGGACCTGTCCGAGGCGTACGAAGTCCTGTCGAATGCCCAGAAGCGTCAGATCTATGACCGCCATGGACACCAAGGCCTGCGTGCGGGTGGCGGAGGCGGTGGCCCCGCCGGTGCCGAAGGATTCCCGTTTGGCGACATTGGCGACATCCTCGAGTCGTTCTTCGGCGGTGGTGTCCAGGGCGGGCGTCCCGGTGCCACGCGTGGGTCCGATCTCCGGACGCAACTCGAACTCACCTTCGAGGAAGCCGTCTTCGGTTGCGAGAAGGAGTTGGAAATACCCCGCTGGGAGAATTGCCTGATCTGTGATGGTTCTGGGGCAGAACCGGGCAAGCCGCCAACCCGGTGTACCTCGTGCAATGGGTCGGGTGAAGTCCGGCGTGTCCAGCAAAGCCTGTTCGGGCAGTTCGTCAACGTCACGCCGTGTGACCGGTGCCGGGGCGCTGGCCAGGTCGTCACCCACCGTTGTGTCGAGTGCAATGGTCGTGGAAGCGTCCGCAAGACGCGACGCCTGACCGTTACCGTTCCCGCCGGTGTCGATAACGAGATGGAAATCCGCCTCAACGGGCAGGGCGAAGGCGGTGAGCGTGGCGGGCCGAGCGGGAACCTCTACGTCCGCCTCGGGGTGAAGGCACACCCGCGTCTCAAGCGCGATGGTGCCGACGTCATCTGTGAATTGTCCCTCAACGTGGCCCAGGCTGCTCTTGGTGCCGAAGTGATGATCCCCACGCTTGCCGGTGACGAATCGTTCCGCGTTCCTGCCGGGACCCAGCACGGTCATGAGTTTCGCCTGCGGGACCGGGGCGCGCCTCGCCTGCAACGCAGTGGCCGTGGGCAGTTGCGCGTCGTGACCAAGGTTGAGGTGCCGACCGCGTTGACCGAGAAGCAGCGCGCGCTCTTCTCTTCCCTTGCGGAGTCGTTCGCGCCGCCCCCCGTTGCCGGCCCGCCTCCTTCTCCTGAACCCGGAACTGCCGGCGAGACATCCGCGCAGTCGCCGGATTCTGCCGAGGGTCGCACGGGCAAGTCCCGCAAAGGCAAGGGCATCATCGACAAGATGAAGGATGCGTTGGGCATCGACGGCGATGAGTGACCCGGTGGTACCGAACCCTGCCGCATCCTTGCAGCGCCCCCGTGCCCGATGGTTGGAGGCAAGTATCCGCGCAACTGCCGAGGCTGCCGAAGCAATCTGCGCGCTGTTCGAACAGGCTGGTCAGGGTGGGGTGGTCATTGAACCGGAGATCGTTCCCGGCCGGGATGCCGATGAGGGCACGGCGGACCCGAATGGGTTCACGCTGCTCAAGACCTATCTTGCTGACGATCCCGGCATCAAGGCACGACGCGAGATCCTCGAGTCGCGCATCAGCCTCCTGCGTGCGTTCGACCTCGCGCCAATGGGCGAACTCGAGTGGCGGTGGCTTGACGAGGACGACTGGGCAAACGCCTGGAAGAGCCACTACGCAATCCAGAGGCTCGGACGGTCATGGGTTATCAAGCCCGAATGGCAGGAGTTCACTCCTGAACCGGGCGACATCGTGCTGGAACTCGATCCCGGCATGGCCTTCGGTACCGGTCTCCATCCGACAACCCAGACCGTTCTCATCTGCCTTGAGGAATTGGTCGGGAACGGCAGTCTTGCCGGGCTGGATATCCTGGATCTGGGCACGGGGTCAGGCATCCTTGCGGTCGGCGCAGCCCGTCTTGGGGCAACGTCGATCCTTGCCCTCGATGTTGATCGCATCGCGGTCACCGCCGCTGCCCACAACGCGCGCCTTAATGGCGTGTCCGCATCGATCACCGTCGAGCATGGCACCATCGGCGAACCGTTGCCCGGACTCGATCCGGTACCCGGTCTGCTACCGGTCGAGGCATACGACGGTGTGATGGCAAACATCGTGGCAAGGGTGATTGGTGAACGCGCATCCGCAATCGCCCAGGCGGTCCGTCATGGTGGGTGGTTGATTACCAGCGGGATCATCGTGGATCGCGAAAATGAGGCGACCGACGCCCTCGTGGCTTCTGGACTGCAACTGGTTGCTCGACACCTGCGGGGCGATTGGGTGACGCAGGTCTGGCATCGTCCCTAGACGACCGAGAGCCGCTTTCGATCAGGAGTGCCGTTGGGACGTCCGCACCGCTTCCATGTCGACCTGCCTCTGACCCCGGGTGCGGGTTCGGTCGTAACGCTCGCCTCCCCAATCGCACACCAGGTCGCCCGCGTCCTGCGAATGCGGTCAGGCGACGTCATTCACCTGTTCGACGGCAAGGGTGGTGAGTGGCGCGCGTTCATCCAGATTGGTGGAGGGAATGCCGCCACGGCGACCCTCGACACTTTCCTCGCTGACCCCACCCCCGTCGGTTCGGTCGTCCTCTGCCTGGGTCTTCTCAAGGGTGAGAAGTTTGACTGGGTCATCCAGAAGTCGACGGAACTAGGCATCGCGCACATCGTTCCCATGGTCACCGAGCGGTCGCTTCCCGGTTCCGGGCGTCCGGACCGGTGGCACCGGATAGCCGTCGAGGCGTCGGAACAGTCCGGCCGGACCACGATCCCGGAAATCACGCCCCCGATGCCACTGCGCGATGCCTTGAACTTCCAGCCGAACCAGTCAGACCCGGCGCGCAGGCTTATCTGCTGGGAGGATGAGCGGACAGTCCCGTTTCTGGCACCGGTTCGGTTGGCGCGTGGGACCGGGACCCCGGTTTTCCTCTACGTCGGCCCTGAAGGTGGGTTTTCCGCGTCCGAGGTTGACCTCGCGGTAGGATCCGGCGCGCAAGCCGTTTCGCTGGGATCGCTCATCCTTCGCAGCGAAACCGCCGCCATCGCCGCCGTCACCCTTGCCATGCACGCGATCTGACGTAGCCTGCCCGGACTTCGGGCCAAACCCACGGAGGAGTGCCGATGACCGCACTGACCTGCATATTCTGCAAGATTGCCCTCGGTGATATTCCCGCGCGCACTCTGTACCGCGACGATGAGGTCCTGGCATTCCACGATGTATCGCCACAGGCACCCGTCCATATCCTGGTGATCCCGGTTCGCCACATCTCCGGTCTATCGGCACTCGGTCCAGACGACACGGGACTGGCGGGCCGGCTTGTGCAGGTTGCGAACCAGGTTGCGCGGGAGGCAGGCATCACCCCCAACGGGTTCCGTCTGGTGGTAAACGATGGCGCCGATGGTGGCCAGAGCGTTCCGCACCTGCACCTTCACGTCCTTGGCGGACGCCAACTCGGTTGGCCTCCGGGATGATCCACGGGTCGTCCCGGAACCCTGATCCGTCGAAGTCCCCGTGGGTGTGGAACAATCCACCGGAGAGATGGTCCTGCCGGGTTGCCGCGCAGGTCACCAAACCCCGAAACAGGTGCGCCGGTCGCGCATCGTGACACTTCGCGAGCGAGACAGCGGCGATGTGGCTACCCTGGGATCGTCGGGTACAAGCCGGACTTCCCCTGATCGATCCCGCCGCCGGGGATGACCCGGAGACCAACATCATCAATTTCCGGCCACCGCGCACCATCGTGCAGGAGGCTTGGCGTCGTCGTGCGTATGCGGTCGGCTTTGCTCTCGCTCTCTTTCTCGTCTCGATGACCGTGCTCGCGTGGCAATCTTCGCCCGGGCGCACCCCGGTAAAGCCAGGCGATACCGTCGTCGAATCCATCCGGGCACCAAGACGCGTGACGTTCGTCAGTCAGACGCGCACCCGAATCAGCCGCGATCAGGCTTCGGCCCAGAGCCCGGCAATCTACGACTACGACAGCAACCTTCTCCGTCAGTTCCGCGGTCGCGCCGCCGACCTCCTCCGGAACCTCTCGGCCGTCAAGGCCGACACACTCCTCCCCACGGAACAGCGTCGCCGCATGGTGATCCGCCTCGAGGCAGGTTTCAATGGCGATGCTGTCGAAGCGATGCTGTCCATGGATGACGTCGACTGGCGCGTGACGGTCGGCGAGGCCTTGCGCGTCCTGGACGAGAATGTCCGGGAGCGTCTGCGTGCCGAACAGATTGCCGAGCGCCGTGCCTCCATCATTGCGCAGATCAGTGCCCAACTGACGGAACCGCAGCAGGTCATCCTGACCGACATCTTGACCCTCTATCTCCGCCCCAATGTCCTCGTGAATGACGTCGAGACCGAGCGGGTTCGCAAGGAGGCACGCGATCGCGTCGTGCCAGTTTCGGTCACGATCGAACCGGGTGAAGTGATCGTCCGCGCCGGGGATGTCATCACTCCTGAGGACGCCGAGAAGTTGCAGGCACTCGGACTCGGAACGCGCGCGTTTGATGCCTTCGGTCTCGCCGGCGTGTCCGTCTACGCCGCCGTCATCGTCACCCTGTTCACCGTCGCATTGGGATCCTTGTACGGGGACATCCTCCTTCGACCCCGGCGCCTCGCGATGATCGGCGTTGTCCTTGTTGGATCGATGGTCGCGGCCCGCTTGGTCATCCCGGGACAGCCGTGGGTTGCATACGCCTTTCCATCGGCCGTGGCAATCATGCTGGTCTCCAACCTGCTTGACGCCCCGTTGGCCGTCCTGGTCGCAGTCGTCCAGGCGGCACTGCTTGCGCCGATTACCGGGTACTCGTTCGAACTGGTCATCCTGTTCCTTGCCAAGGGCATCGTCGGCGCCATAGCGGCCCGCCGGATCGACCGCCTGAATGCCTTCTTCATTGCCGGCCTAGCCGTCGCCGTCACGAACCTTGCCGTCGCGTTTGCGTTCCGTTTGCTCAGTTCGGATCTCGATAGCCAGGCACTCCTGAACATCGCATCAGGTGCTGCGGTCGACGGCGTCCTGTCGGCAGTCCTGACGATGGGGAGTTTCAGCCTGGTCGGAAGTGTGTTCGGCGTCACGACGATGCTTCAGCTGCTCGAACTTGCGCATCCCAGCCAGCCATTGCTCAGGCGCATCCTCACCGAAGCGCCCGGAACCTACCATCACTCGATCCTCGTCGGGAACCTGGCCGAGCGCGCTGCCGAGCAGATTGGGGTCGATTCTCTTCTGGTGCGCGTCGGGGCCTACTACCATGATGTCGGGAAGTTGCGACGTCCCTACTATTTCGTCGAGAACCAGTTCGACGGTGACAACATCCACCATCGCCTCTCCCCCGAAGCAAGCGCCACGGCGATCATCGATCATGTGATCCACGGCCTGGAACTTGCCCGCGAATACCGTTTGCCGGTCGCCGTGCAAGCCTTCATCGTCGAACATCACGGCACGCGCCTCGCGGGCTTCTTCTACCGGGAAGCACTCAAGGTGGCCGGGGCAGATAGCGTGGACGAGCGTGCGTTCCGGTACCCCGGTCCCCGGCCCCAACGCAAGGAAACCGCACTCGTCATGCTTGCGGATACGGTCGAGGCAAGCGTCCGGGCGGCATCGAACCGTTCGGCGAACAGTCTCGAGAACCTCGTCGAGCGTGCGGTAAATGAGCGTATCCTCGAGGGTGAGCTCGACGACAGCACCCTCACCTTGCGCGACCTGGACACTGTCAAACGGTCCTTTGTCCAGCAATTGCGGGGTGTCTATCACCGGCGTCTCGACTACACGGATGGTGCCGATGCCGAACTTGCCATCTTGGGACGGCGAGGCGGAGAGTTGCCGGAACGTGAGGCCTGAGATGAGACCGGTGTCGCGCCGTGCTGCCCCGTGGCGCCGTACGCAGGTGAAGGGCCGGCGTCGCGCACCGTCGGCGCTTGCCCGCATCACGGTCGTGCGTGAGGTGCCATTCCCGTTTGATGACACGTGGTTCACGACCGTTGCGACCGCAGCCCTGCATTCCACCGGCCGGATATCACCAGCCGACATTGCCGTACTGCTTTCGGATGACCAGACGTTGCGCCGCTTGAACCGGACCTACCGGGGGCATGATTACGCGACCGATGTCCTCTCGTTTTCCCCGGGTGGCCCATCCCCGTCCAGGTTCATCGGGGACGTTGCATTGTCCGTGGCCCGCGTCATCGAGCAGGCTGACACGCATGGGCATGGGCTACCCCGTGAGGCGGGATACCTGCTGGTCCACGGAATCCTGCACCTCCTCGGACACGATCACGAGAGTGACGAGGACCAGAAGGTCATGCGCGCCGCTGAGGAAGCCGCCCTTGCGATCGTCGGCCTCGGGCGTCCGATCAGCACGGAGGCGTAACCGGATGTCTGGGGGTCCGACGCGCCGGGCGGTGGTGACCGAGGTTCCGCGTTCGGGCACCTTCCGCGGGAACGACCGACCGTCCGTCTCGGTCAAGCCGTCCCGCGCGCGCGGGACACCGCCGGGGCCGCCGTGGCGTCGCTGGTCGATCGCCATTGGACACGCAAGGGACGGCATCTCCCACGCATGGGAGACCCAACCGAACCTCCGGATCCACCTGGCAGTCGCGGCAATGGTGGTCGGGCTTGGAACATTCGTAGGCCTTGACGCCGGCGAATGGATTGCCGTTGTCTTGTGCACGACCCTGGTGATCGCGTTGGAACTGGTCAACACCGCGGTCGAGGCGTGCGTCGATTTGGTGACGCGAGAGGTGCACCCCCTTGCACGCACCGCCAAGGATGTCGCGGCTGGCGCAGTCCTTGTCGGTGCCGTCGGGTCCATCCTCATCGGTGTGATCATCTTTGCGCCCCGTCTCTACCACCTGATCGCTTGGTGACCGCCCGTCACTCGGGTTTGAGGAGTTCGGTTTCGACCGCTGCCATGAGGTCGGGCCAGTCCGCCTCCGTGAGACCGATCTCGCCAAGGTGCCCGATGTGGTCCCGCAACACGGACGCAACCTCCTCCTGGCGTGCCACGTCGACGGCAAGGGTCCTCGCCATTGCCATTGCGTCGAACTCCGAGTGGACACCAATCTGGTAGAGGACCACACCCCGCCGGCGAATCTGAGAAAGTCCGACAAGTTTGATAGGAAGGCTTTCCGGATCGTCCAACGTGCGTTGCCAAGCGACTTCGTATGGGGAGAGGGTTCCGAAACAGACGGATTCGCGCCATCGTTCTGGCGTGCCCGCCGGACATGCCAGAACGATGGCGCGATCACGGCGGGCGAGGGCGACCGGAACCGCGCTGATGCGGGTGTCGGTTTCATCGGCTGGATAGCCCCGATCTGCACGGACGCGACAGATCGCCCGACGCCATGCCTCGCCGGGCCAACGGTACGCCTCGACGACGTCATGCCCGGCATGTGTCGAGGTTGAAGGCACGATCACGTCAAGTGCCAGGAACGATGCGTCCGCAAGGACCGCAGCGCCCCCTGACGACCGTTTGACGATGACGGGTGCGCTGGGATCTGACGCCAGACCGGGCCGGACAATCGTGTCTGGCTGCCCGACCCCAAGGATCACCGTCCAACCGACATAGCCATACCAGCGGAGCGTGGGTCCGCACTCGCCTCGCGCCACGGCAGCGGTGAGTTTGTCTGTGCATGCGATCTGTTCAGCTGCCGTCGCCCGCCCGAAAGGCAGGCGCGTCCACTCATCCGTCTTTCCCACCGCATTTCCTTCCGTATGGCTGCGTCGCAGTGTCCGTTTACCTGACGCGTGACGCAACCCGGTGCGGACCGCGATGGCGATCAGGCGAACGGATACGATTTGGCGCCATGATTGTGTCGGAAACACCCGGCCGGATCGAAATCTCCGCCCCGGCAAAACTCAATCTCACTCTGGAAGTCGTCCGCCGCCGCGATGACGGCTTCCATGAACTCCGGTCGGTCTTTCTCGCCCTGGACCTCGTCGACACGATCACTGTGGAGGGATCGCCATCCATCACCCTGTCGTGTTCCGACCCCGACCTCGAGACGCCTGAAAACCTTGTCTGGCGTGCCGCCGAGGCCCTGCGCAAGGAAGGCGGTTTGCGGACTGGTGCCTTGCTGACACTGGTGAAGCGTATCCCGGTGGCTGCCGGCCTGGGTGGCGGAAGCAGTGATGCCGCATCGACCCTGCTCGCCCTGAACGCCCTCTGGAACCTTGGCTACCCTCGTGCGCGCCTCCAGGAGATCGGCGCCACGTTGGGGTCAGACATTCCATTCTTTCTTGGCACAAGTCCGCTCGCCCGCGTGACCGGACGAGGCGAGCTCCTCGAGCCGTTGCCCATGCCATCCCACCTTGGCGCGACTCGGTTTATCCTGGTCAAGCCCCCTGTCGGCATCAGTGCCGGTGCGGTCTACCGGGCGTATCCGCCGTCACGGTGGTCGGATGGGCATGACCGGACCGGCTCATGGTTCCGGGAACTGACCGCCCTCCTGCCGTCTGGGGAGGTCCGCGTTCCGGCGCCATTCAATGATCTGGAAGCCATCGCGTTGCAAGTTGCCCCGGAGGCAGCGGTGGCCCGCGACCTGCTCCTCGAGGCCGGGGTGACGCGCCCGGTGATGGCGGGGAGTGGTTCCACCTTCTTCGCCCTGGTTCACGGTGATGATGAGGCAGCACACGTGGCCAAGACGGTCATTGCGTCGCGCCCAACCCCGGCCATCTCCGTCTTCCGAGCTTCGCCGGGCATGCTTGCAAGTATAGAAATGGTTTGACATCAACGTACGGTCCTCAGGCGATTGACAGTCTGCGGTGCCGGACGGTACGCTGCCCCCAGATGGGGCGTAGCCAAGCGGTAAGGCACGGGACTTTGAATCCTGCATCCTAGGTTCGAATCCTAGCGCCCCAGCCACCCTTCTCCTGTGGGGTGATGTTGGTCCGTCCCACCCTTGGCGTTGTTCCCAAATCCCCGCTTGGCTGGACTGACGCATGAGCTCGTTGCTTGCAGATGGTGCAGAGGCGTCGCCTTCGTCCCCGTCCCCAGATCGTGTCGGTGCGGTTGTCCTTGCGGCCGGATCTGGCACCCGGATGCGGTCTTCCCTGCACAAGGTCCTGCATCCTGTCGTCGGTCGCACCATGCTGTGGCACGTCCTGGAGGCGGTCCGCGGTGCCGGAGTTCTGCCTTCCTCGACGGTGATCGTCGTTGGTGACCGCGCCGGACAGGTTGTGGCTTCGGTCGATCAGGACCGGGCTGGTGCCGGGTACACGTATGCCGAGCAGGCCGAACGGCTTGGGACCGGGCACGCCACGTTGGTTGCTCGTCCGCAGGTGAAGGGAAACCCGTCGACGATCGTGGTCGCCTACGGAGATACCCCCCTCTTGCAGGCGTCGACCGTCGAGCGGTTGCTGCGTACACACCACGAAACCGGCGCGCTGGTCACCCTCGTGACTGGCGTTGTCGACGACCCGTCCGGGTATGGGCGCATTGTCCGCGACCCCGAGACTGGCGACGTCACCGGGATCGTCGAACACCGCGATGCGACGCCGGAACAGCGTGCCATCCGCGAGATCAACTCGGGTTTCTGTGCCTTCGATGCCGCGTGGATGTGGGCGAACCTGCCGCTTGTCCCGACGGCCCCGAACGGGGAGATCTACCTGACCACGCTTGCAGAACTGGCATCGCGCGAGGATCCGCGCCGGGTCGCCACCACCGTCCTCGACGATGTCTTCGAGACCGTGGGCGTGAACACGCGATTGCAACTTGCCCAGGCCGAGGCGCGGCTAAGGCGACGTCTTGTCCTCCAGATGATCGGCGCTGGTGTGACCTGTGAGGATCCGGCGACGGTCTACCTGGAACCGGGCGTTGAAATCGGTGAGGAGACGGTCATTCGCGCCAATACCCACTTGCGCGGAACGACACGCGTCGGGAGAGGCTGCATCATCGGCCCGAACGCAATCCTCACCGATGCGACCGTCGGTGATGGCGCGATGGTGGTTGCCTCGGTCATTGATGGCGTTGCGGTTGCGCCGGGTACGTCAGTCGGGCCGTTCTCCAATCTCGCGCTTCCGGGGGGCGCAGTTGCGCGCCACGTGTGACAGTTACGGCCGTGAGCGCGACCGGGGTTCTCGTGCGGCCGCATGGCTGTCGAGGTTTGACTGAAATGTTCGCGTTACCCGGTGTGCCGGATGGGAGGAACGCAGGTTGATGGCCACGACGTCGCACTCGTTGGTCGAACAACAGTCCCGCACGGACGAGTTCATCCTCGATCAGGGCATGCCTCTTTATGGCACGGAGCGCGAAATGCTTGTCTTTTCCGGCACATCGAACCCGTCACTGGCCGCGGAGATCTGCCAGCACCTCGGCATGCGCCAAGGAGGTGCACTCGTCTCGACCTTCAAGAATGAGGAAACCCGTGTACGAATAGAGGAAAACGTACGTGGTGCGGATGTGTTCGTCGTGCAGTCGACTTCATCGCCGGTCGACCACCACATCATGGAACTCCTCCTCATGATCGACGCCCTTCGGCGCGCCTCGGCACGCCGGGTCACGGCGGTGATCCCGTACTACGGGTACGCCAAGCAGGAGAAGAAGCTCGCCGGTCGCGAACCGATCTCGGCCAAACTCGTCGCCAACCTCATCCGCACCGCCGGTGCCGACCGCATCGTGGCCATCGACCTCCATGCACCCGCCATCGAAGGGTTCTTTGACATTCCGGTCGATCACTTGCGCGCCAACCCGATCATGGCCCGGTGGGTGCAGGAGCACCTGGGCGGTACAGACCTTGCAATCGTGAGCCCGGACTCAGGTGGGGTCGCCCGCGCCAATGACTTCCGTCTCCGCGTCGGTGGCCAACTTGCCATCGTTGCCAAGCAGCGTCCCCAACCGGACGTCGCCGAGGTCCTCGAGATGGTCGGTGACGTTCGTGGACGCACGGCAGTCATCGTTGATGACATGATTTCGACCGGTGGCACGCTGATCGAAGCTGCCGAGATGCTCCGTTCACGCGGGGCTACCGAGGTCATCGCCTGCGCGACCCATGGAATATTCGCCGGCGACGCCGTCGACCAGATTGATCGATCCTGCATCTCCCGTGTGGTCACCACGAACACGATTCCACTCGCCGCCGGGGTACACTCGGAGAAGATCGTTCAGGTCAGCATGGCCCCATTGCTTGCCGAGGCCATTCGACGCATCCACCACCATCATTCGGTAAGTGCGTTGTTCTCATAGGTGATGGCGGGACGCGTGGACCGCCTTTCCGGGACGTAGACAGGTATCAAACGCGGCGTGCGGATTGTAAATAGTGCACTTCTGGCCACCCTTGCCTCAGGCGTGGTCATCGTTGTTGCTCCCGATGTCGTCGTTGACACACTCCCGTTTGTCCGCAACTTGCGTCTGGAACTCGGCGGTGTCCTCCTCTCAATCGGCCTCCTCGGCCTTGCCGGAATGCTTGCCACCGTCGAGGCTGCGGTTGGGGCGACCCGGCGTTCCCGCCTGATGCAAGTCTCCGATGATGCTTCGGGCCGGGCCATGGATCTCCGGATGATCCAGGGCAGGATGGGCGAACTCGGTGCGGTCACCCGCTTTTTCCAGGCCTTTGCCATCGCGACTGCGTCGGTGCTTCTCGTCTCGGTCGCCGGCACCGATCTCGCAGCGTCGTTTGGGTGGCCGGGTACGTTGCTCGGCATCGTCGGAGTGGTCACGCTCGTCGCGGTCCTCTTCGGTGACCTCATTCCGCACGCAGCGGGTGTCGCGAACCCCGAGCCGATCGCGTTGGAACTGACTGGCACCGCACGGGTCTGCCTTGCGATTGGCGCACCCATCTTTGTTGTCTTGCGCTTCGTCGCACGGTTGATCCTGCGCGCACCGGTTGACATCGGCCACGCACGCGGGTCGGCCCCTGCGGTCTCAGAGGCGGGCATCATGCGTCAGGTCAATGTCGCCAAGGAGGAGGGTGTCTTCGAGGCCGATCAGGGCGCGATGATCGAATCCATCTTCACGCTCAATGAGACCATTGCCCGCGAGATCATGGTGCACCGCATCGATATCGTCGGTGTCCCCACGACCGCATCGGTTGCCGAGGCCGTCAAACGTGGTCTCGACGCCGGACACTCCCGCATCCCCGTGTACGAGGGGACCGTCGACCAGATCGTTGGCATCTTCTACCTCAAGGACGCCCTCCGGCTCCGCCGGATCGAGGACACGAGGTCCGTTGGCGAGATGATGCGCCCGGCCTATTTCGTGCCTGAGACCAAGAAGGTGGACGACATCCTGCGGGAGATGCAATTCCGGCGGATCCACCTTGCGACTATCGTCGATGAATATGGTGGCACTGCCGGCCTCATCACCATCGAGGACATTCTCGAGGAGATCGTCGGAGACATCCGCGATGAGTTCGATATCGAGGAACCGCCGGTCCAGCGTCTCAGTGAAGACATCGCGGTCGTGGACGCATCTGTGGCGCTTGACGACCTGAATGAAATCCTCGGTCTTGAACTGGCCTCCGATGATGTGGACACCCTCGGTGGCCTGATTTACGAATCCCTTGGACGTGTCCCGTTGGTCGGGGATGTCATCAGTACGCCGTCGGCACGCCTTGTTGTTGAGGAAGTCGACGGGACGCGCATCAACAAGGTGCGTGTCGTCAAGTCCGTGCCCGGGTCCACACCCACGTCCAAGCCGGTTGCCCCTGACATCGCCATCACGCGTCCCCCTACAGGAGACTGACCGCGAATGGCCGTGCACAATCTTGATGCCGATGTCGAAGCGCGCCTGATCGCCGCCGCCCGTGACGTCTGGGACCGCGCGTATGCACCGTATTCCAGGTTCAAGGTTGGGTCTGCGGTCCTTGCCTCCACGCCAGAAGGCACCGGGATCTTCTCCGGGTGCAACGTGGAGAACGCAAGCTTCGGCCTGACCATCTGCGCCGAGCGCAACGCGGTCTTCCACGCCGTCGCCTCGGGTGCCCGGTCCATCATCGCCGTCGCGGTGGTGACCGATGCGCCGGTCCCCACCATGCCGTGTGGGGCGTGCCGGCAGGTCCTCCGTGAGTTTGGCCCGGACATGGTTGTTGTCGGGGCGACGCTTGACGGACAGATCCGTCACTACCGGCTCTCCCATCTCCTGCCAGACTCCTTCGGTCCCGAGGACTTGCCCTCCCGCTGACCGTTCCCGCCTTCCCCGTGCGACAGGACCACGACCATGCCCGCCGACCGCCTCTACCGGACAGATGCCGTGGTCCTGCGCCGTCACAACACTGGTGAGGCGGACCGCATCCTCACCCTCTTCACCCCCGGCTACGGCAAGGTCCGCGCGATCGTCAAGGGGGTGCGCCGTGCGAAAAGCCGGATGGGCGGTCACATCGAACTGTTCACACACGTCAATGTCCTGATCGCGCGAGGCCGGTCACTCGACATCGTGACCCAGGCGGAGATGCGCCACCCGTTCGGACACCTGCGCGACGACCTCTGGAAGACCGCCTACGCCTCCTATGTTGCCGAACTGATCGATCACTTTGCCGAGGAACGCCATGAAGGCCCGGAGAGTGATGACCTCTTCACCATCCTGGTGGATGCCCTCGGGTTCTTCGATGCGCTTCCGGACCCGGACCCAGTCGACGGGTCATCGGGTGCGAGCGGGCCGGATGCCCACCTGGTGGCGCGCGCCGTCGAACTCAAGGTCCTCACGGTCCTTGGATACGCGCCGGAACTTTTCCACTGCGTGCACTGCCGGTCGCGACTGCAACCGGGTGAGAACCGCATCAGCGCACCTGCGGGAGGTGTCATTTGCCCGGAGTGCGGGCGCCGTGACCAATCCGCC
>CAMDTO010000012.1 GCA_945907765.1 Thermoflexus hugenholtzii JAD2
GAGGTCCATAATCCTCTCGTGCCAACCTGTACATTCAAAATCAAATCGCGCATGATAATAATTGTTTAATATATATAAATAACATATTTAAGATGTAATATAAATAGTGATAGCGAGCGTGACTGATGGTCAACTGTCTACCAGGCGGAGCGTGGCCAGCTGATCTTCCCAAGTTCTCGGCGCGCACCTGATGATGGATTGACCAAGCTGGCACGCCCCCGCCGTGGACCCGGGTTTTGTCACCCAATTCTCACGTTTGTCTCTGTCTCCTGTACCGTGTTTCAAGGCCCGTCTCCGCAATGGGCGTTACTATTTCTTCCGAGGAAGAGTGCCCGGTGCCACGTGTCCTGATCGCGACGACGAATGCCCATAAGATCGAGGAACTCGGGGCGCTGCTCAGGCAGGTAGGCTGTGAATTTGTCGTGCCTGGTGACCTCGGTCTCGATGACTTCGATGTCGATGAGACCGGCTCAACGCTCCTTGAGAATGCGATCTTGAAGGCGGTCACCTTTGCGCGCAAGGCCGGTATGCCTGCATTGGCCGATGATTCTGGCCTTGAGGTTGATGCGCTGGATGGCGAACCCGGGGTGCGAAGCAAGCGCTATGCCGGACCCGATGCAACGGACGCCGACCGGGTAAGCCTGATAGTGTCAAAGCTGGCGGGCGTTGCCAACGGTGCCCGAACGGCACGGTTTAGGACTGTTCTGGCTTTGGCAACTCCGGATGCAGTGATCGGAACTGGTACCGGATCGGTTGAGGGGCGCATCGGTCTTGAACCGTTTGGTGCCCACGGGTTTGGCTACGACCCGATCTTCCTGGTTGGCGGACATCGACCGACGATGGCGGAACTGACTCCCGACGAAAAGAATGCGATCAGCCACCGTAGTCGGGCGGTCCTGGCGATCCTTCCGGTCCTTGACGCGTGGGTGGCGACGCAACCACCAACCGTGGCAGCCGACGGTTCCGAAGCTTCGCAAGGTGGGTAACCGGGCAGGCGCCAACCGCGGAGCTGGCGCGGTGCGCAGGATCGGTGGTGGTCCGCCAGTGGTCGAGGACCGCTTGACCGCCGCGATGCAACTTGCGTCGATTCTGGTCCTCGATGTCGGTGCAAATGACCGTCTCGGTCTGGGGCGACGCCTTGGGGTACCGGGGCCTTTGACAGAGCCTCGTCAGGCAAGTGGGCGCGTCCGTGAGGCCGAACTCTTTGAGAAGGCGTGTCGGGAACGCTTGGGGCGGCTTGAGCTGACCTTGCTGCAGCAATTGCACCGGCTCTTGTCGAATGGGGCGACGCCTCTCGGGCCAGTGGTTGACGAGGCGATGCAGGATCGCGTTCGCCTTGGACTTAGTGGCGAGGGAAGCGACGCTGCCGGGAGAACGGTGTCGGCGGCGGACGACCCCTCAGATGCAGCCCATTCACCGATCCAACCTTTTGCTTCGTCGGGTGCCTTGCAGAAGTCTCCCGAACGCGTGCGCATCAGCGAGGATCAGGTCATCGCTGCTCTCGGTCCGGGCGGGTCGGTCAATGAGGCAATGGCAGGGTACGAACCCCGGCCCGGTCAGGTTCGGATGGCGCGTGCAGTGACGCGGTCGCTCAACGACGGCTTGCGGTTGGTCATTGAGGCGGGCACCGGGACGGGGAAGAGCTTGGCGTACCTGGTCCCAGCGTCAATGTTCGCGGTCGCGAATGGCCGACGCGTCGTGATTTCCACGAACACGATCACGCTTCAGGAGCAGCTGTTCAACAAGGACATCCCCGTCCTCCGCAAGGCGCTTCCTCACGACGTGCAGGTTGCAGTCCTCAAGGGACGCACGCACTACCTGTGCCTCAGACGGTGGCGGCTCCTCCTTTCCAATGGGCTCGACGGTGCTCTCGAGCGAATCCTGGCGGCGCGGATTGCGATCTGGGTGCGGAACACGGAGACTGGTGATCGCGGTGAACTCGCGATTTCCGAGGCCGAGACGGCGATCTGGACGAACCACCTCGCGGCGGATGTGATGCACTGCACGTCACGACTTTGCCGGGACAATCGCTCTGGCCGATGCTTCCTGGCCCGTGCCCGGCGCCGGGCCGAGGGCGCCCACCTGCTCGTCGTGAACCATGCGCTGCTGCTTACGGATCGCGCGATGGAAAACCCGGTCCTTCCCGAATATGACGATGTGATCCTGGATGAGGCGCATCATCTGGAGGCGGTTGCAACCGATCAACTCGGAACGACGGTGAGTGCGCGCGAAATCGGGTTCGAACTGGCCACGCTGAGCCAACCGCAGGGCGGGACCCGATTTGGAGGCACGGTTGCCCGGATCGCAGCCGTATTTGTCGAAGCCGCCGGAGATCCCGGACGCGAACAGATTGCGTCGATCACAGCGCCCATCCATGAGGCGTGCGAGGTGGCCCGCGTGGCGGTGTCAGCGCTTTTCGAGGTCTCGACAGACCTGATGGACCGTGCCACGAGAGGAGGCCGTGGGGAGGCGGTCGACCGCGAGCTCAGGTTGACGGAAAGCCATCGCGAAAGTGATGCGTGGGGCCCGGTGGCGATGGCGTGGGATGAAGCATCGGCGGCTCTCGCGACGGTCGACCGTGGCTTGCAGGGCATGGTTGCGGCGTTTGACCCGTTCGTCGGGAGTTCGGAGACGGTCGATGATGCGGTAGCCGATCTGGCGGCATCGCGTCAGGCGATCGGAGAGGCCCGTGAAAGCCTGACCCGCATCCTCTCGGCGCCTGATGACGCAGAGGTCTACTGGATTGCCGGTGCCGGCCACGAGATGACGATGCATGCCGCACCGCTTGCGGTTGACGCGCTGTTGCAGTCGAACCTGTACGAGCAGAAGTCGGCGATCATCATGACCTCGGCGACGATCCAGGTAGGCGGATCGTTCCGGCACTTCAGGCACCGCCTTGGATTGCCGCAGGACACGATGGTGCTTGAAGTCGCTTCGCCGTTCGACTACCCCAACCAGGCGCTATTGCTGGTACCTCGTGACTTGCCTGATCCGACGTCGCCGGCCCACGGCACGGTGATCCAGGACATCCTCGCTGGTGTGGCCAGTGCCATGAATGGCCGCACACTGGTGCTGTTCACTTCGTATGCGTCACTCCGGGCGGCGCATGATCACCTCCGCGAGATGACGCCACACCTGACAATCCTGGGGCAGGGAATTGACGGGCCACGAAGCGTGATCCTTGACCGTTTCCGTGCCACGCCCAACGTAATCCTGCTTGGCACGAACAGTTTCTGGGAGGGCATCGATGTCGTCGGTGACGCACTGTCGTGCCTGGTGATCGTCAAACTGCCGTTTACGGTCCCGAGTGACCCGGTATTCGCCGCGCGGAGCGAGTTGCTTGAGGATTCATTCATGCAACTGGCGGTGCCCCAAGCGGTCCTTCGCCTGAAACAGGGGTTCGGCAGATTGATCCGGAGCGGCACCGATCGGGGTGTCGTGGCCATTCTCGATTCTCGTCTGGTGACGCGCCGCTACGGTCAGACATTCCTCGATTCGCTACCTCCCGCGACCATCGTCAATTGTGGAGCGCGCGAGGTTGCTGGCTTGGTTGGTGACTGGATCACGAGGGTTCCTGACACTCAGGTACCTGAGCCAGTTTCCGGATCCTGACCTGGAACCGGACGGGGGTGACGCGCGGAACGGGTGCCGGGGGTGATCGCGCCAACCCGGACCTGGATGCGCTTGACAGTCGCAACGATGCCAACGTACAGTCGCCTTGGTATGAAGGTGATCACTCCCCTTTGCGCTCCCGTTGGGACAATTGTCTCGGGCAGCGCTGCGCTTGGCGGATCTTCCTTCTATTTTTTTAGTACCCCGGTGTGAGTTGACGGCCACGATCAGGCCGGACGCGCACCGGGAGAGGCAGAGGGCAAATCCTCTGCCTTTTTTGTTGCCCGCCGGCATCCTTGACCGGCCCGGCTTGACACACGGGTGGGCGCAGCTGCCCGCGAACCACATGGGACGACCGCCAAGAGGAGACTGGAACCGAAATGATCATCAAGATGAAGCGTGGCGCGACCGATGCCCAGGTTGAGGAAGTCGAGAGGCGGATCATCGCGGAGGGGTATACGCCGAACACGATCCGTGGCGTCGAGATGGCGGTGATCGCAGTGATCGGGAAGCGTCCCGAATGGATGATTGACACGGTGGAGTCGATGGCAGGCGTGGAGCAGGCTATTCCGATCGAGAAGCCATACAAGCTCGCCGCCCGGGACTTCCAGGCGGCGACCACCGAGATCCGTCTCGGTGCGGCGACACTTGGCAGCAATGACGTCGTCATCATGGCCGGTCCTTGCACGGTTGAGACGCGTGACCAGTTGCTTGCCACCGCGCGTGGCGTGAAGGAACACGGTGGTCACGTCCTGCGTGGTGGCGCGTACAAGCCGCGTTCGTCGCCGTACAGTTTCCAAGGATTGGGCGAGGACGGCCTGAAGCTGCTTCAGGAGGCCCGTGAACTCTCCGGTCTGCCCATCATCACCGAGGTGATGGAACCTGGCACGCTTGACACGGTGGTGCGGTACGCGGACGTCCTCCAGATTGGTGCGCGGAACTGCCAGAACTATCCTCTTTTGCGGGAAGTCGGCCGTACCCGGACGCCGGTCATGCTGAAGCGAGGCCCGAGTGTGACGGTGGAAGAATGGATCATGGCTGCGGAGTACATCCTCCACGGCGGCAACATGCAGGTGATGATGTGCGAGCGTGGGATCAAGACGTTCGAGAACTACACCCGGAACACGCTTGACATCTCCGCGATCCCGGTCATCAAGCGCCTCACCCACCTTCCAGTGATCGTTGACCCGAGCCATGGAACTGGCAAGTGGCACTTGGTCAAGTCGATGTGCCTGGCATCGGTGGCCGCGGGTGCCGACGGTGTCCTCATCGAAGTGCATCCGACTCCGGATACGGCGTTGTGCGACGGCGCCCAGTCGCTGACGATCGAGAACTTTGCCGATGCCGCCCGGGCAATCGCCCAGGTCGCAGCGGCGGTCGGACGCTCAGTCCCCGGCTTCGAACCTGATGGGAGCCGCACCGGAGCAGCAGTAGCGAGGGTTGCCGTGGCATGAGTGGCGAACGTCGTACCCAGCATCCCGTGACCGCTGAACCATCGTTCGTTCGCAATCCAAGCGACGCGGGGCTGCATGGCGGCATGCGGGTAGTGCGTGCCGTCGGGCACTTGTCGGGGGCACTGACCGTGCCCGGTGACAAGAGCATCACGCATCGGGCGGTGATGCTCAACGCCATCGCAACTGGAACCGCGACCGTCACCGGTGCCGGTCTCGGTGGCGATTGCCTGTCGACGGCCGGCGCGATGCGGATGCTGGGTGCGCGCGTGCGTCGTCGGTGGCCGTCGGGCGAACTGACTGACGACCTCCGCCGCGACCCCGTCACGGGCGCGGACACCCGTGATGACGCGGTGCTGCTGGTGGAAGGCGCAGGCCTGAATGGGTTGCGGGAACCCGCGGACGTGATCGATGCCGGGAACTCGGGAACCACGGCCAGGCTGCTGACCGGCATTCTGGCGGGACAGCCCTTCTTTAGCGTGCTGTCTGGTGACGGTTCGCTTCGGGGACGACCGATGGGCCGGGTGATCGCACCGCTTGGGGTCATGGGTGCCCAGGTTCGCGGACGCGCTGGTTCAACGCTCTTGCCGCTGTCGATAGCTCCTGCCCAATTGCAGGGGACGACCATCGAGATTCCAGTGGCGAGTGCGCAACTCAAGTCGGCGCTGATCCTTGCCGGTCTGTACGCGTCTGGCGAGACGGTGGTCATTTCGCCTGAAGAGAGTCGTGATCACACCGAGCGGATGCTCACTGCGCAAGGGGCGGACGTGCGGACCCAGGGGATGGCGGTCCGGGTGCGCCGGCCGTCTGGCCTCCTGGCAATCGATGTTGATGTACCGGGAGATATCTCCAGTGCGGCCTTCTGGCTCGTGGCGGCCTGCATTCACCCGGATGCGACCGTGACGGTGCGGAATGTCGGGGTGAACCCGACCAGGACGGGCATCATCGATGCCTTGACCCTCATGGGCGCGACCATCACGGTGACGAACGAGAGGACGGTTGGAGGTGAGCCGGTCGCAGACCTGACGGCATCGTCGTGCCGGTTGCGTGGCGTGCACATCGGCGGACCGATCATCCCGCGGCTCATCGACGAGGTGCCAATCCTTGCGGTGGCGGCGTCGGTGGCTTCAGGCACCACGACGATCCGGGACGCGGCGGAATTGCGGGTGAAGGAAAGTGACCGGCTGCATGCCGTTGCGACCCACCTCGCGACGTTGGGAGTGGCGGTCTCGGAACATCCGGATGGGCTGACCATCACTGGTGGGCGCATCGTGGGTGGCGAGGTGGCAAGCGAGGGTGACCACCGCATCGCAATGGCGCTTGCCATTGGTGCGCTCGTCGCGACCGGGCCGGTGCACATCAGCGGAGCGGCGGCCGTGGATATCTCCTACCCGGCGTTCTGGCCGACGCTATTCCGGATTGCTCCCGGTTGTCTTGGCGATCCGGGTGCGGAGCAGAGTGATCGTGGGACGAAGGACGGGTCTCGGAAATGAGCATGGATGCGGTCCACGGCACGCCGGGGAGGCTGGCAGGAGTGATCGGCTGGCCGCTGGGGCATTCGATCAGCCCGGCATTCCAGCAACCGGCGTTCGACGCGTGTGGCCTTGCCGTTTCCTACCGCGCAGTGCCAGTGCCGCCAGAAGGTCTTGAGGAATTCATTGCCGGCTTGCGGACTTCGGATGCACCGGTCTGGCTTGGCGTGAATGTGACGATCCCTCACAAGGAGGCCGTCGCGAAGCTGGTTGATGACGTCACTGAGGAGGCGAGGCTCATCGGGGCCGTCAATACCGTGATCTGCAACGGTGGTCGGCTGACCGGTCACAACACCGACGCCGAGGGGTTCCTTCGCGGGCTGACCGTCGATGGCACGTTCGACCCGGCTGGGGCCAGGACGCTCGTGATCGGATCCGGAGGTGCGTCACGGGCGATCTGCGTCGCGCTTCTGCAAGCGGGTGTCCACAAGCTGTCCATTGCGAACCGGTCGCCAGAGCGTGCGGAGGCGCTGGTCTGGCACCTGCAAGGTGCGTTTCCGGGCCGGGAGATCGAACCATTGCCGTTTGATGCAGGGGTGTTCCGGGAACTGCTCCGGTCGACGGATCTGCTCGTGAACACGACGAGCATCGGGATGGCCCAGGGGCCGTCGCCGGATACCTCACCTGTGCCAGTGGATGCGATTGGTCCGGGGTTGGTTGTCTACGACCTTGTCTACAATCCGGCGGAAACACCGTTGCTCCGGGCGGCCCGGATGGCAGGCGCGATCCCGGTTGAGGGATTGCCGATGCTGATCTATCAGGGGGCGGCGAGTTTCAGGCGGTGGACGGGGGTTGTTGCGCCGGTGGATGTCATGTTCGCCCACGGTCGGCGTGCGTTGGCGGCAAGGAATTCGTAGGTCGCGGTTGGTCATTGCGAGAAAGGCGTTGGCACTCCCACTCCACTCCGCCCTTTTGCATACGCTTCACTTTTGGCGCTATCAGGTTGTGGGAACCGGCGAGAGGGGTCAAGATGGGTAATAGTTTCGGCACGATCTTCCGTGTGACGACATGGGGCGAGTCGCATGGACGGGCGATTGGTGCGGTCATCGATGGCTGTCCGTCACTGGTACCTCTTGATGAGACGGACATCCAGCCTGACCTTGACCGGCGCGCGCCGGGGCAATCCCATCTGGTGACCCAGCGGAAGGAATCGGACACGGTCCAGATCCTTGCGGGAGTGTTCGAGGGACAGACCTTGGGTACCCCGATTAGTCTAATGATCCCGAACGAGGATCAACGCAGCGGCGACTACCGTGAGGTCGAGCTGAAGTACCGGCCGAGCCATGCTGACTACACCTACGACGCCAAGTACGGCATCCGGGATTGGCGTGGGGGCGGCCGAACCAGTGCGCGCGAAACGGCTGCCCGTGTCGCGGCGGGTGCCGTTGCCCGCAAGGTGTTGGTACGCGGATTCGGTGTTGAGATTGTTGCGTGGGTCTCGGCGATTCACACCTACCAAGTGGAGTGTGATCCGCGGACCGTGACACGCGAACTGGTTGACCAGACCCCGGTGCGCTGTCCAGATCTCGGGGTCGCTGCCGAGATGATTTCCGCAATTGAGCAGGCGCGGAAGAATGGTGATTCGCTCGGCGGTGTCGTGACGTGCGTGGTCCGCGGATGCCCTCCCGGTTGGGGCCAACCGGTCTTCGATCGTCTCGAAGCCGATCTTGCCCGCGCCATGCTTAGTCTGCCGGCGACGAAGGGTTTCGAAATCGGGTCCGGTTTCGGGGGCACGATGTTGTCTGGATTAGCGCATAACGATCCGTTCTACATGGATGGCGCCCGTGTACGTACCCGAACGAACCGGAGTGGCGGTGTCCAAGGTGGCATCACCAATGGTGAAGATGTGCTATTCCGGGTTGCGTTCAAGCCAACCGCGACGGTGATGCGTGAGCAGGAAACGGTGACGCGAACTCATGAGGCGTCGACGATTGCGGGTCGGGGACGCCACGACCCCTGTGTCCTGCCACGTGCGGTGGCATTGGTCGAGGCCATGACGGCTCTGGTGCTCGTCGATCACGCACTGAGGCACGAGGCGACGCGTCCCCGTCATCCCGATGAAGCCGGGTACTCGGTCCCCCCCGATGACTGGGGCGCAGTGTCTGACGATGATGGTGCGAGACACGGGCTGTGAACTTCCACCATGTAGTGCTTGTCGGGTTGTCCGGGAGTGGAAAGTCGACGATCGGACCACGACTGGCTCGTCGCCTTGATTTGTTGTTCATCGACACCGACAAGACGGTCGTCGCGCGCGCCGGATGTCCGATTGACGAAATCTTTGCCACCCGCGGTGAGACGACGTTTCGCGCGTTCGAGCGTGAAGCGGTTCGCGAGGCCATCGCTGGTCCGAGATCGGTGATCGCCACCGGGGGAGGCGCGCCCGTCGACCCGGAGAACTTCCGTCAACTTTGGGAAGGTAATGTGGTGATCTGGCTGGACGCGCCGATGGAGGTCCTGATCTCGCGGATGGAGGGATCGCAGCGGGCAGGGCGGGAAAAGCGTCCGCTTCTGGCCCATGGTGGTGCGAGGCTTCGACTGCCGGCACTTCTCGAGGCACGTGCGCCGATCTACTCGCAGGCGCACGTGAGGGTCGAGACCGGGGTTGTGCGTCCGGAAGTCGTGGTGACCGAGATCATCAGGCAGGTTCGTCCGGGCCAGGCACGCACGCGAAGTGCTGCGCGCGTGATCGCATCCCCATCTGCCTCGGCGCGTCGAGGGAAGGGTGGACAGGTCGGGAGGGCTCGCGATTGATCACCGAATACCGCCCTCCGGCACCTGTCCCTGAGGCCTTCGTTGGCATCCCGACGCACCTTTCTTTCGGAAACGGAAGCGTCGCTGACCTTGGTCAACGGATCACTGAACTTGGCTTCCGGGGCCGGGTGTTTGTCATTACCGATGACAAGGTCGGCCCGGTTCACGGCCCCAAAGTTATGGAGTCGCTGGCCGATGCCGGGTTCGTGCCGGAATGCCACGCCGTGCCGGCGGGTGAGGCTTCGAAGTCCCTTGACCGCGCTGCCGAACTGTACGAGTGGCTTGCTGCACATCGGGCGGAGCGCCGTGACGTAGTCGTCGCGCTTGGAGGTGGTGTCGTTGGAGATCTGGCGGGATTCGTTGCCGCGACGTTCCTGCGAGGCATCACGTTGGTGCAGGTGCCAACGACGGTCCTGTCGATGGTTGACAGTTCTGTCGGTGGGAAGACGGCGGTCAACCTCCCAGCGGGAAAGAACCTCGTAGGCGCTTTCCATCCGCCTGCCCTCACGCTTGTCGATGTCGGCCTCATCACTGGGCTCCCCGTCCGCGAGGTGCGGGCCGGGTGGGCGGAGGTGATCAAGACCGCCGCGATTTTTGACCCGGCTCTTCTCGATGAACTCGATACGGTTCCCTTGGATCCAATGAAGCCAGACAGGATGGCGGACATCCTTGAACGGACGGTGCGCTGGAAGGAACGGGTCGTTCACGAGGACCCACGCGAGCGGGGCGTCAGGGTTGTGCTCAACTTCGGGCACACGGTCGGGCACGCCATCGAGGCGACGACGGGTTATGGGACGTACTTGCACGGTGAGGCGGTGGCGATCGGTTTGGTAGCAGCGACACGGCTCAGCGTGCGTGCGGGATTCCTGCACGCCGGAGTGGCCGTCAGAATCGAGGCCATGCTGGAACGGACGGGGCTGCCGACGCGATATGACCCAGCGTTCACCAATGCAGGCGCTATCCTTGACCGCACGTTGACCGATAAGAAGGTCGAGTCGAACAAGGTTCGATGGGTTCTGTTGCGTGGCATCGGGCAGGTCGTGGTGACGGATGAGATCAGCGCTGACGTCATCAGGGACGTGGTCGAAGGATTGGTTCTTCGTTAGCCAACGGGGTGCATCTTGACTGATCGGCAAATGGCGGCTACCTTCAAGTCAGACGGGAAGCAATGAACCATGGTTGGAAATCTTCCGGGCATTCGCATCGGTGCAACGCTCAACATGGAGGCCGATGACCCAACGTTGGGTGCCGATACGTACCGTTGTCGGATTGAGGACTTCACAGGAGACCGTCTGACGCTGACGTGGCCATCGAAGCGTGGTCAGAGCGTCAAGCTTGCGGTTGAGGACACCGTCTCGCTTGCCCTGTCGCAATCCGGTTCGGACGGGCAACCGACAGCAACGATCTATCTTGATTGTGTTGTTGTGGACCGGCTTCCCCCGTCTCCGGGCAATCCCGTGGCGATGGTTGTCGTGCGTGTACTCGCTGCCGGTCGGCAGGCACCCCGGGGCTCGTACCGCCTTCCCGTGACTATCCCGTTGACCGAAGCCGCGGTCCGCGAGAGTAGTTTTGGGGCCGCGACGTGGAAGCCAGTGTGCGGCTTCGTCCATGACATCAGTGGCGGTGGCCTCGGCCTCACGTTGGACGAGGAAGTGGCGCCGGGCCTGAAGCTTCGGGTTCGTTTCCCGGTTCCCATGGGTTCTGGGGAGATGGCGGTAACCGTCGAAGTGATGAACGTGATTGACGTGAACCCGGGCGAACGCTTGTCGAAGTTCAAGGTCGGTGTCAAGTTCGACGACGCGACAGGCCTCCAGAGGGAACGCATGGCCCGGGCAGTTCATCGGTCACAGGTGGAGAACCGGCGACGTGACCAAGCGGCGGGGCGCCTGCATGTTGCGGCTATCGAAACCGCGGAGGATGAGGTCGCGGCCCCATAGGGTCGCGACTTGCAGTACACTGACGAGCCGTAGACGGTTCGTTGTCGTGAGGAGTTCGTAGCATGGCTGGTAAGCCCAAGATGGTGTCTCTCGATGATTTTGGTAAGCCACCGCCACCGCCACCCAAGACACCACCTAACTGGTCACAAATCATCGGTGGGTCGGCTGTAATATTAATCATTGTAGTGGGATTTTTCATTGCCATACCTTATATGGAACAAGTTGGAATGGGGTACTGGTCGTCATCGAGTGACCTCGCAGACCCAGGCCGATTTGCGTCAAAGTAATCCTCGGGCGTCGCCACATTTTTTGCCGGCCGGATGAAGGGTGACCTTCGTTCCGGCCTTGCTTGTTTATGTGGCCCTTGCAGCAAAGCGCTCTCCGGGAAATTGCATCCGGTGTGCTCGGGGGTGGCCGGTACAATCAACCCATGACGTCATCCGTACCAACCGCACCAACCGCACCAACCCGGCTTGGCCAGGCTCTGGATGATTACCGGGCCCGGATCTCTCCTGATGATCATGCGCGTCTACGCAAGTTTGTGACCTGGCTTGGCGTTAGCGTGACCGTGGAAGCAGTACAGGCGTACAAGATCGAGGAGTTCCTTGCCCAACAGGTCAAAACTTCGATGTCCCCCCGTGCGTACCTTGCTCCACTGAAGACGTTTTTTGCGTACGTCTTGGAGCAGCGCCTCATACCCAGTGACCCGATGAAAAATGTCCGTTTGCCGAGGACTGGGGTCGCTGCGGTCAAGAAGAGCGCTGCGGCGGCTGCCGCAGCAGCGGCAGCGACAGGTTCACCAACGCACGTTGCAACGACATCCGGGACGTCACGCATCGAAGACGTGGAATACGTCAGCCGGGCCCGGCACGAAGAGATGAAGAAGGAACTCGACCGGCTTCAAGTCGACGAGAGACAGCGCATCAGCGCACTCCTCGAGGAGGCGATCAAGGACGGCGACCTTTCCGAGAATGCCGGATACGAGGACGCCAAGATGCGTCAGGGGTTGCTTGAGGCGAGAATTCGCGACCTTGAGAGCAAACTCAGGCACGTGGCGTTGATCGAGGATCAGGACAACGACGGCGCCACGATTGGTGTTGGAAGCCGTGTCAAGTTGCGTGAAGTTGCCACGGATGACGAAGTGGAATATCAGGTCGTTGGGCCGGAGGAGACCGACCCGCGGCTTGGAAAGATTTCCCATCGCTCACCGGTTGGCAAGGCCCTCATCGGCAAGACCGCCGGCGAGGAGACCGATGTGGTCACCCCTGGTGGCACCACCCGTTACCTGATCGTTTCGGTTGAACGGGGGGCGTGACCTCGGTGGCGGATGGTCGGGTTGAGAGGATTCCAGCGCGCCCGGCAAAGCAATTGATAGTGGACGCGCGCCGGATCGGGGCGTGGGAGTAATCAGATGCCACCTCTCGGCACCTTGGTTCAGCTCGTCGTTGCCTTTGGCGGCGCGTACCTCGTGGCATTGTGGTTCAGCACGATTGTCTGGACCTACTACGATATTCGTGCCCGCTCGGCGGACCTGTACGTCCACATCTTTGCCACGGCGTTGGTGCTGATGTTCAACGTCTTCGGGCTTCTGCTCTATTTCATCCTCCGGCCACGCGAGACTCTCGCCGAGGCGTATGAACGATCTCTTGAAGAGGAAAGCCTGCTTCAGGAACTCGAGGACAGGTTGCACTGCCCGAGTTGTCGACAGCGGATCCATGCTGACTACGTCGTCTGTCCGAGTTGTCACGTGATTCTCAAGAACCGGTGCGGGGCATGCGATCACCTGGTCAATCCACGTTGGGAACTCTGTGCATATTGTGGTGCCCTGCAGGGTGCCGGTCATGACCATTCCGGTGGCGACCACCAACATGGTGTCCCTGCCCCTGGGTCGCCGACGGTCGTTGCCATGACGGTTGAAACATATGGCGTGGACGCGCCCGGGCCGGGTGGCAGTGTCGGCACCGTCGATTGACCGGGTGGGCCACTCTTTGTGGGTGCCTCAGTGACCAGGAAAGCTGACCCGGCTCGCGTCTCAATCTGTCTTGCATCAAGGTCACCGCGTCGCCAGGATGCCTTGCGCGCTTTGGGTGTCGCGTTCCAAGTCCGGGTCTCGGACGTCGAGGATCGTCTCGACCCAGGACCAGACCCGATTGACCCGGTGCCGATTGCCATTGCAAAGGCACGCGACATCGTCGCCATCGGTGGTAATGGTTTGCCTGAGGTGGTGCTTGCAGCCGACACCATCGTCGCGCTCGGTGCGGAACCGTTGGGTAAGCCAATGACACCGGATGTCGCGGTCCGGATGTTGCAGCGGTTGCGCGGACAGTCTCATGCCGTTCGGACGGGTGTGGTGCTGGTTACCGGGAACCGGCTTGTGAGTGGTGAGGTATTCACACCGCTCGCGATGCGGGACTATTCCGATGACGACATCGTTGGCTATGTCGCCTCTGGCGAGGCACTTGATTGCGCAGGCAGCTATGACGCGCGTGGCGTTGGCGGAACACTCATCGCGTCAATCTCGGGTTGCATCAGTTCGGTCGTTGGGTTCCCGATCCATGCGATCGCTGGAATGCTTGCTGATGCCGGTGTGGACGTGCCAGTGAACCCGGTCGAGGCGTGCACATCCCTCTACGGGCGGACATGCGTGGGTGCTGCGAACCCGGTGGCATGTGCGCTCTCCCGGGTTCGGCACGGAGGTGCCACCGACGCGTGAGTCGACACGGCGTCGCATGGATGGCACAAGGTTTCCGGCGATGGTCCTAGGACACTCCGTCGGCGGCATTCCTCAGGGATTTGGCGAAGGATCGTAGTTCCTGGACGTGTGTCTCGGGTGGAGTGTGTTCCATCCGGTCGATGATGGCGCTGGCCACGATAGCCGCGTCGGCGATTCCCCGAAGGCTAGCCACATGCTCCGGGCGGGATACCCCGAACCCGACCGCCAATGGCAGGTTGGTGAAGCTGCGCACGCGGGCAAGGTATTCGGGCAGGTCAGATGGAAGTGCCTGCCTTGCGCCGGTGACACCGGTCAGGCTGACGCAATAGATGAAACCCCGCGCCCGGGCGGCGATTGCCCGGAGACGCGGTTGGGGCGTCGTGGGTGCAACGAGGAAGATCGTGTCGATTCCCACCCGGTCCAGGGCGTCAATGAGGGCGTCAGACTCTTCCGCAGGCAGGTCGGGAACGATCAGGCCATCGACCCCGGCTTCGCTGGCGTCGATTGCGAAGCGTTCGAGCCCCCTGGAAAGGATTGGGTTGTAGTAACTCATGAAGATCAGCGGTGCGGTGATGCCGTCGCTGCGAAGTATTCGAACGGTATCGAGGGCGATCGAAAGTGTTGCGCCTTGGCGGAGGGCCTCGAATGAGGCCCTCTGGATGGTTGTGCCATCGGCTTGAGGATCAGAGAAGGGCACTCCGAGCTCGATGAGGTCGAATCCTCCGTCGATGAGGGCCGGGACGAGGGTCCGGGATGACTCGATTGTTGGAAACCCGATGGTTTGCCAGCCAACCAAGGCCATCGTGCCGGCTTCGCGGTGACGGGCCAGTGTTGCGCCAATTCGTGACTGATGTTGCGCGGGTTGGTTGTTCACAGGGTCACTCCCAACCGGGTCGCGACTGTACTCAGGTCCTTGTCACCACGCCCCGAACAGTTGACCACGATGATTTCCGATGACGGCCGCGACGCGGCGTACTCGGCGGCGTATGCGATGGCGTGAGCGGTTTCCAGGGCGGGAATGATCCCCTCGGTCTGGCAGAGGAGTTCGAACCCGGCTAGCGCACCCGCATCATCGACGGCGACGTACGTGGCGCGACCCGAATCCTTGTACCAGGAGTGTTCGGGACCGACGCCGGGATAGTCGAGACCCGCTGAGATGCTGTGGGTTTCGATGACTTGACCGTCCCCGTCCTGCATCAGGTACGAGAGTGCACCGTGCAGGACGCCGGGGCGACCCGCCGAAAGCGGTGCTGCATGGCGACCGGTGGAGACGCCATCGCCTCCGGCCTCGACACCGATCAGGCGCACCGACGGATCAGCGTGGAAGGGATGGAAGATGCCCATGGCATTGCTTCCTCCACCGACGCACGCGATCACGGCATCCGGCAGGCGACCAATCTGCGCGAGGGACTGTTCACGGGTCTCACGGCCGATGACACTTTGGAAGTCACGCACCATGGTGGGGTATGGGTGAGGCCCGACGACCGACCCGATAATGTAGAAGGTGTCATTGACGTTGGTGACCCAGTCGCGGATTGCCTCGTTGATCGCATCCTTCAGGGTGCGTGATCCCGACTTGACTGGCCGGACTTCGGCTCCGAGAAGTTTCATGCGGAACACATTTGGCGCCTGGCGGTGCACATCCTGCTCGCCCATGTAGACGATGCATTCGAGGCCGAGCATCGCGCAGACGGTGGCAGTGGCAACCCCATGCTGTCCGGCGCCGGTTTCCGCAATGATGCGCTCCTTGCCCATCCGCCGAGCAAGGAGCCCCTGACCAAGGGCATTGTTGATCTTGTGCGCACCAGTGTGTGCGAGGTCCTCACGCTTGAAGTACACCTGCGCACCACCCGCGCGGGCGGTCAGCTTGGTTGCGTGGTAGAGGGGGGTGGGACGCCCGATGAAGTCTCGGGCGAGGGTGTCATAGGTCGCGGTGAAGGCCGGATCGTGACGGGCGACGTCGTATGCGTCGATGAGCTCCGCAAGGGCGGGCATGAGCGTCTCGGGCACGAACTGGCCACCGTACGGTCCAAACCGACCGGGACGCGTGGCTTCGGCAGGAGTGGCTGCTCGGGTGGATGGGCTGACGGTTGCCATCTGTTTCGATTTCCTTTCAAGTTGGCCCTCACCCCGATCCCCACACCCGTTTGCGAACGGAAAGAAGATGGCGGGGTGACCGTGATTATTCCTGGGTTTAGCGCAGTCCCATTGCGGTACAGACCCGGTTGAAGGTGCGGTCCGCAATCACTCGCGCGCGGTCGGCGCCGTCTCGGAGAAGGTCGTCGAGGTCTGAAGAGTTCAGGAGGGAGTTGCAACGCGCCTGGATTGGGGAGAGTGTGTCCAGAACCGCGTCAGCAAGGGTTTGCTTGAGGTCACCGTACCCCTTCCCTTCGAACCGTGTCTCAATCTGTTCCCTCGTCTCGCCGCTGAGCACCTGATAGATCGCGAGCAAGTTGTAGAGGCCCGGCCGATTGGTGTCGAAGACGATAGTGCGGTCACTATCGGTCGTGGCACGCATGATCGCCTTGCGGATGTCCTCGGGTTTGTCGAAGATGCCTATTGCCTGCCCGGGCAGGTTGTCCGACTTGCTCATCTTCTTGGAAGGGTCGGCGAGACCCATGATCCGCGCGCCAGTCTCGGCGATCAGCGGCTTCGGGACGACGAGGATGTCACCGTAGAGGCGGTTTACCCGCTCGGCGATGTCCCGTGTCAGTTCCACGTGTTGCTTCTGATCGTCCCCAACGGGGACGAGGTTTGCGTCGTACAAAAGGATGTCGGATGCCATCAGGACGGGATAGTCGAACAAGCCGGTCGAGATGCGTTCCCGATTGTCGCCTTCCCGGGCCGCCTTGTCCTTGAACTGGGTCATGCGCTCAAGCCATCCCATGGGGGTGATGCAGTTGAGCACCCACCCGAGTTCGGCATGTGCGCTGACGTGGCTCTGGACGAAGACGATGGTCCGGGCAGGGTCAAGACCGGCCGCAATGTAGAAGGCCGCGACCTCGCGGGTCTGTTGGCGGAGGGCGACCGGATCCTGGGGCACGGTGATGGCGTGCAGGTCCACGATGCAGAAGACATTTTCGTACACGTCCTGATCATCGACCCATCGTTTGATCGCTCCGAGGTAGTTGCCCAGATGGAGCCCACCACTCGGCTTGACGCCTGAGAAGGTCTTCAGCCGCTTGGTCGTCGTGTCTGTCATGGTGAGTTCTCCTGATCGGGATATGCGGGATGAAAATCGTCTGTTTGAGGTGAGGAACCCATCCGCTACGCCTCCCCCGAGGTGACGGGAGCGAGAAGGACGGTTCGGACATTTCTGATGAAAGACTGCACACGGGCCGGGTCAGTCATGCCGTTGGTTTCAACACCACTGGCGACATCGACACCCCATGGACGCGCATGGTGGATCGCTAGTGCCACGGTTTCTGGGGTGAGGCCCCCGGCAACGAACAGGTGCGGTCTTGTTCGAGCGGCAAGGTTCCGGACGGTTGCGTAGTCCCATGGTTCGCCAGTCCCCCCCCATGTGCCGGGTGTGTCGGCGAGGAATGCGAAGAGGTTTGGCACTGACCCATAGGAGTTGATGGGCTCATGGTCGGACGCGGACGAGAGTCGGACGGCTTTGATGACGGGAAGGCCAGTGTTCTCCGCGATCGCCGCGCATTCGTCTGGCGTTTCGGTCCCACTCAATTGCACGATGTCGAGTCGGCATTCGCGTACGATGGCGTCGATTTCTCGTGCTGACTGGTTCACGAATATGCCGACAGCGGCGGGGGACACGATGCTTTCGGGTCCAGCCCATTGCCCCTGAGCGAGAGACGCTTCGGCTGCCAATCCACGCGCGACACCGCCCTTGAGTGCCTCGATGGCGCGGGATGCGGTTGCCGTGTCAGTCCGTCGTCGGCTGATGGGGGCAAAGTTGTACCCGAGGAAATCCGCACCGGCTCTGGCGCAGGCAACTGCCACGTCGACGGAACGGATCCCGCAGATTTTTACTCGAATGTGGACGGCACCGGATGCGATCACGCTGGACTCCCCCGGGCCGCCTCTCCGGAGTGATCTCCGCTTGGCGTGTGTGTCGCGCCCTGTGCCAAGACGGCTCCGCTCATCTCGCGCACTTTGACACCGATGTCTGGTGCACGTACCAGGGCTTCGCCGACGAGGATGGCGTGGGCACCGGCGGCGCGAACCCGATCCACGGCGGCACGGTCGTGAAGTCCACTCTCACTGACGATCACGGGGCCGTTGGTGCCTCGTGGGAGGTGCAGGGCCACACGTTCGGTTGCGTCGAGCGTGGTGATGAAGGTGCGGAGGTCACGGTTGTTGATGCCGATCACCGCGGCGTTGACAGAAAGCGCGACGGCGGCTTCGGCCTCATCGTGCACCTCAACCAGAATTTCCAGTCCTGCGGACCTGGCAACGCCAAGTAGGTGGGCAAGACGGTCTCTGGCAACCTCGAGGTCTGGATTGCCGGCTTCGAGAGGGTGGTCGAGTTCATCGGCGTTGCCGGGAGTTGCGAGCGGCGACGCGAGGGCCGCGACGATCAAGAGTGCGGCGTCGGCACCGGCGGCGCGCGCTTCCCACAGTTGGTAGTCAGTGAACAGGAAGTCCTTGCGTAGGACCGGGATGGAGACGGCCTGGCTGACTGCACTGAGGTCTTCCAGGCTGCCCCCGAAGAAGTGGCCGTCGGTCAGTGTGGAAATTGCACTCGCGCCATTCGCCTCGTAGGTCCGGGCAAGCACGACTGGGTCTGGCACCTCGGCCATCGCTCCGGCGGACGGTGACCGGCGCTTTATTTCCGCGATCAGTCGCGCAGGGGTGTCCGCGGGGGCGCGGAGATTGGCGCCGAAAGGCCGTGGGGTCGGCTGGCGGAATGCCTCGGAGCGGACCGAGTTGAGGGAGCGCCGGCGCATCGACGCGGCGACTTCGAGGCGCTTATGGGCGAGGATGTCATCAAGGATCATCGTCTTGCTACTTTCCCGCAAATCTCAGGCGAGGGCCTGGCTGACGCGGATGAGGGTCTCCAAGCGTTGACGCGCTGCTCCTGACGCGATCAGGTCGCGTGCACGTGCGACGCCGTCCGCGAGCGACGTGACCCTTCCGGAGGCGACGAGTGCGGCGCCGGCATTGAGGCATACGATGTCGTGACGCGCGCGCGACGCATCGTCCACGGTGGGCGTGCTGAACAGCGCGGTGATCATTTGGGCATTCTCAGGTGCCGTCCCGCCAGCGATGGCCGAACGTGGCGCCGTCGCGATGTCGTGGTCGGAGGGATGGATTGAGTAGGTTGACGATGTTGTGCCGTCGACGTCGTGAACGACTGTCGCGCCACTGATGCTGATCTCATCAAGATTTCCGTCACCGTGGACGACCAGGGTCCGCACGGCGCCGAGGATGATGAGTGCGCCGGCGATCACTGGCATGACCGTTGGTAACGCGACACCGATGACTTGCCTCGTCGCACCCGCGGGGTTTGTGAGTGGACCCAAGATATTGAAAATGGTGCGGATGCCGAGTTCGCGGCGCAGCGGAGCCGCGAACTTCATTGCGGGGTGGTAGGCGGGGGCGAACATGAAGGCCAGACCGGCTTGATCGATGCATCGTGAGACAGCATCGGGTCCGAGGGAGATCGAGACACCCAAGGCTTCCAGGACATCCGCTGAACCACATTTGCTGGTCATGCCCCGGTTGCCATGCTTGGCGACGGGAACGCCGGCCGCGGCGACCACGAAGGCCGATGCCGTTGAGACATTGAAACTGCCGCTGGCATCGCCTCCGGTGCCACAGGTGTCGACGAGCTCGCCTTGGCGGTCAGAGGTGACGCGAACGGCTTTCTCGCGCATTACCTGTGCCATGCCGGCCAGTTCGGCGGATGTTTCGCCTTTCAAGCGCAATGCTGTCACGAACGCACCGAACTGGGCGGGCGACGCGCGATCCTCCATGATGTCCGCCATCACGGCGGTGGCTTCGGCGACCGTAAGGTCATGTCCATCGACAACCTTGGCGAGTGCTTCGACGATCATCTTGGTAGTTCTCCTCCGACTTCGTCGAGACGGGGCCCGCGCCCCCTACCCCTTCCCCATTGCGACGGCAGTGCGCACCGTGGCCACATCATCAGGAGACAGTCCCCGGTCGGCGTTCATGCGACGCGTTCCAGGCGGCGGCGAGATTGAGGAAGTTCCTGAGAAGGTCCTTTCCCGACTCGGTCTTGATGGACTCGGGGTGGAACTGCACGCCTTCGATCGGATGAACGCGGTGGCGGAGTCCCATGATGAGCCCAGTGTCCGTCTGTGCGGTCGGGACAAGAGTGTCTGGCAGGCCCTGCCGATCCACCATCAGTGAGTGGTAGCGGATAGCTTGGAAGTCCTGGGGCAGGCCCGCGAAGACGCCGAGGCCATCGTGATGGATACGCGAGGTCTTGCCGTGGACGATTTCTGGCGCGCGGATGACCCGGCCCCCAAATGCTTCACCCATCGACTGGTGACCCAGGCACACACCCAACGTCGGGATCAGTGGTCCGAGGGTGCGGATGATCTCGACGGAAATGCCTGCTTCTCCAGGCGTGCATGGACCAGGAGACACGACGATCGCGCTGGGTGCCATTTCACGCACATGCTCGACGGTGACGGCATCGTTGCGGAAGATCTCCAGCTCCGCGCCGAGTTCGGCCAAGTACTGGACGAGGTTGTACGTGAACGAGTCGTAGTTGTCGATCATCACGATCATCGGTGGTTCCTCTCCCCGATTGACCCCTCGCCATCACGGCCCGCACCTGCAAAGGCATCGCTATCGGTAATGGTGTCGGCCTCGACGGTCTCGGCGAGGTCAAGGGCGCGCAACAGCGCAGCAGCCTTGTTGAGGGTCTCCTGGAACTCAGCCTCCGGTGAAGAGTCGTAGACGACACCTCCGCCGGCTTGCACGTGGGCAGCACCGTCCTTGATGACGAGGGTCCGGATCGTGATGGCGGTGTCCAGGTTGCCATCGAACGAGAAGTAGCCGACTGCGCCCGCGTACGTGCCACGTCGGCAGGGTTCCATTTCGGCGATGATCTCCATCGCGCGGATTTTCGGGGCGCCAGAGACGGTTCCGGCGGGGAAACACGAACGCAGCGCATCGAAGGCATCCGCGCCGTCCTTCAGGCGACCCTCGACCTGACTGACAATATGCATGACGTGCGAATACCGTTCGACGATCATGAGATCGGTCACCTGTACGGATCCGGGCTTTGCGACGCGTCCGACATCGTTCCGTCCGAGATCGACGAGCATGATGTGTTCGGCGCGTTCTTTCTCGTCGGCGAGGAGGTCGGCGGCGTTTGCGTCGTCGTCCTCGGGGTCTGCGCCACGCGGACGGGTCCCAGCAATTGGCCGGGTGCGGATCACACCGTCCTCGACCTGGACAAGCATCTCGGGAGATGCTCCGGCAATCTGCATGTCGCCGAGATTCAGGTAGTACATGTACGGCGACGGATTGATGGCCCGAAGCGCACGGTAGATCGTAAATGGCCGGGCAGCCACCTCCCGACTGAGCCGTTGGCTGGGAACGACCTGGATGATGTCACCCCTTGCCACGTACTCGCGTGCCTTGCGCACTGCATCCTGGTAGGCGTTTCGGGTGAAGGTGCTAGCGACGTTTGCAGGGACGTCGTCGACACGCCCGCGAGGGACGGTCAGCGGGGCGCGTCCGGGGGTCAGTGTTCCCGGAGACCCGAGGCGCTTGCTGATGGCCTCGATCCGGTGCAGGGCGTCGCGGTAGGCCTCGTCGACGTCGCCGCCATGTGCGGTCAGGTCGGCGTGGGCGAGGACACGCATGCGGTGCTTGACGTGATCGAAGACGACCAGCGTGTCCGCAAGCATCAGGACCGCGTCCGGGAGTTGGAGGTCGTCACGCGCGGGGACAGGCAGGTCTTCGAAGTAGCGGGCGCATTCGTACGCGAGGTAGCCAACAACACCGCCGACAAACCGTGGCATGTCTGGCAGGGCGACGGGCTTGTAGGGTGCGATCAGGTCCCTGATGAAGGCAAGTGGGTCGCTGAATGGTTCGGTTCTTGTCGCACTACCGGCGGCGTGGATGGTTGCGATCCCGTCACGGAGGCGAGCGACGATGCGTGGTTCAGTGCCGATGAATGAATAGCGCGCCAGGCGTTCGCCACCCTCCACGCTTTCAAGCAGAAAACTGTACGGACCGGTAGTTACCTTGTCATACACCGAGACGGGGGTCTCCATGTCCGCGAGGAAATCGCGATAGACAGGGATCAGGTTTCCGTGACTTGAGAGTTCCCGGGCGTCCTCGAGGGTTGGCGTGATGCCGGAGGCGCTTGTTCGAGGCTGCAGCAGAACGGTCATGGTCGCACCCCGTTGCGGAGTTCCTGCAGCAGGTCTGCTTGGGTGGCTTCCATCACGTGCACTCTCCGTCGTCAGTGGGCAACAAAAAACCTCGCGTCCCTTGGGGACGAGAGGTTGCTTCCAACGACCCGCGGTGCCACCCCGCTTAGTGCCACTGTTTTCAGACGCACCCGGAAGTGCGCAATGGAAAGGTGTCACTCACTCTTGTCAGATACAGGTGAACGGTTTCAAAAAACCGGCAACGATACCTGCCACTAGGGTAACGGGTGTGGTTCCCGGATTGGCTACTTGCGCGTTGATACGACGCAGGTTCACCGTTCAGCTCACTGGTCCATTCCGTCCCGCGAACCCCGACAGGCTTCCACCGTTGCCTGCTTCTCTGGGGAGGTGCGTCCTGCGACGTACTCGTCCGGATCGTTGCTGGTCACTATGGCGTCCCGGCGCATTGCGTCGAGACGAAACTGACACGAGTATGGGGTCGGGCAATCCGAACTGTCAAGCGATGCGCTCCCAGCTGGGTCTAGGTGCACCGCGCACACTCGCCCTCTCCGGTGCGCGTTCGTTGAGACCGTCATGGTGACCGACGGTCCTCCCGAACGGGACACATCACAGAGCGTACGCCCGCCTGCGAAGGGAAGTCGGACACTCGCCGTCCTCCGTGGAGAGGCACCGGACGGCGCGCCCCACCGGACACCTGCGTTTCCGCCATCGGATCGAACGGCGCTGCAACCCACGGGAGATGAGTTGGAGAAGCGCCCCCACCCCCGGCGGGAGACCGGCCCGAACCTTGCGGTTCGAAGCCTGCGCGTGGTCATCGGTTCACTGGCCTTGATCGTCTTCCTGTTCGCGGTGTGGGTCACTTCTCCCACTTTCGGGATTCCGACACGTGGCTCACTGCCCGATGAACCAGTCTTTGAGGCGTGCGAAGGGGTAATAGAAACATCGATCCAGAATCCGCCCGGACTACCTGGAGGCTCGCGCCACACCATCCGCGTTGTCACCGGTTCGCAGTCCGGGCGAGTGGCGGTGGTCACCCTCGGCGCGCCAAGCATCGTCGTTCGGGCGGGCACGATCCCTGTGTACGCGCCTGGCGACCGGGTTGTCATCCAGTACCGCTCGACCCTGCCGGATGGCGCTGGTGCGCTGAATGGTTCGCCGGGTATTTCAAGCGGGGATGCCGTCGATGCGCAGAGTGAAAGTTTCCAGATCACTGACCGCGTCCGCCGTCCGTGGCTCTACGCCGGGATTGGGCTGATTGCGGTGGCATCCGCGGCCGTGGCCGGATGGCGAGGGCTGCGCGCGATGGTCGGGCTTGGCGCCGCGGCGTGGATTATCTGGTGGTTTGTCGTTGCCCGTCTGCTTGCAGGCCAGTCGCCGGTACCCGTGGCGATCGTGGGTTGTGCCCTCATCGCCGTGACTGCACTTGTCCTGACCCATGGGTTCACGCGCGAGGCTGGGGTGCCGCTGGCCGGCATGGCGGTAAGCCTTGCGGTCGCAGGCGTCGTGTCAGTGGTTGCGGTCCGGTCTGCCAGCCTATCTGGGCTTGGCTCAAATGAGGAGATCCATCTCGTCCACGCTGCGCTTCGGGGGGAGATCGACACCCAGGGACTGCTCCTGGCCGGGATGTTGCTCGGGGCGGTCGGAGGGCTCATCGATGTCACTGTCGCGCAGACCGCGGCCGTGTTCGAATTCGCGGTCACGTCACCGCTCATGTCGCGCGCGGAATTGTTCTGGCGCGGGATGAGTGTTGGACGGGCGCATGTGGTCGCCGCGGTTCACACCCTTGTACTGGCTTATGCCGGGGCGTCATTGCCAATCCTGCTGCTGTTCGCCCTCTATGCCGCCGACCTCGGTGACATCTGGAACCGCGAATTAATCGCCGCCGAGCTGCTTCGGGCCGTGACCGGAATCGTCAGCCTCAGCATCGCAATGCCGCTCACGACCTGGATCGCTGCCCGTGCGGTGCCCCGGTTGGGCAGTGCGTGATCGGTCGTCGCGGACCGACGCCCGGCTCACTCAGGATTTCGCGGAACCATCGCCCTCCGCGTTAGGTGCCGAAGGAGTCTGAGCCGGGGCTCTTGGTGTGCGATCAAGTGGCGGCGCGACCGGTGCCGGTTCGTCCTCGTCATTGACAAGGCGGTACAGGGCATACCCGGCGATGCCGAGCGTGGCAAACGTCAGAAGTCGTCCGATTCCGAAAAAGGAAAGGATGCTCCAAACGATTCGGAAGGGCAGGGCTACGACCCAAAAGGCCAAGCCGACCATCCAGACGACAAGCCTGAACGGCAAAGAGACGATCCACAGGAGACCATTAAGCACGAACATTGCAGAGAGTGTAGCGCGTCCGTCAGTCGGTGAGACCCGTGTGCGGAGGTACTGGGTATCGTCCCAGTGGCGATTATCCGTTTGCCCCAGTGCCAGGCCTCGCATTGGATCCTCCGCAATCACTAGGTGGTCAGGACGTGACTGGGATCTTGGCTGCGAATACCTAGCCACGGCCATGACGGGACACGACGAGTGTTGGGGCAGCCGGATCACTCTCGACTTTCTGTCGCAATCGCCGACCATAGATCTTTAGGTATGGCCCGAGTCTCGCACCGTCATTGGCCCACAGGTGGGTGATCAGTTCGTTGTGTGACACGACCCTCCCGCGGTTCGTGGCCAGATATGAAAGCAATCGGAACTCTCCAGGACGCAGACGGATCTCTGTCCTACCGCGAGTGACCGTGCAAGCGTCACGATCAATTGATTGGTCATCGGTGGCAATATGCACTCGTTGCCGGTTCACATCGTGCCGGTGGACCCGTCGCAATTGCGCGCTGACCCGTGCGATGAGTTCGCTGATGATGAATGGCTTGGTGACATAGCCATTAGCGCCCGCATCGAGAGCTTGGACGATTTCAACCACGTTACGAAGGGCGGGAAGCATGGTGATCGGCACATCGGAGATGTCGCGGATGCGCGCGCAGAACTCGTAGCCGTCCATTTCTGGAGTAAGGACTTCGAGAATGACCGCGGCGGTCTTGCTTTCGATCAACATCGTAATCGCCGAAGCACTAGATGTCGCGACAAGTGTCGCGAACCCGCCGGTTTCGAGGGCATTGGCAACCATCTTCGCGTAGAAGTCGGTGTCGTACACAACCGGCACAACGGTCCGGGGCTTGTCAATTGAACCCATTATGCAGACGCATCCCTGTGTCTCCGGAATATCGGTCAGCGGTCACGCACTAGATGCGATGGGGGCAGTCTCTGCCTCGACGGGTGCTTCAAGTCGCACATAGTCGCGTCGGCCCCGGATCAGGCCTCGAAGGCTCAGCAAGTGTGATAGCCACCACACGATTACCTCGACCTTGATGGCACCTTCCGTAAGCACGCCTGGAACGCCTCCCCAACCTTCCTGCAGTCCCATTGCGTGACTGGCGGGAATGATGACCCACTGCCAGATCACGAGCGAGGCCGGCGCGAAAATCAGGACGGCCCAACTGCTCCACGAAGAGAGCGTGAACGCATCATCCCAAGATGCCTTGCCAAGCAGGATTGCAAGGCGCGTGGTGTACGCAAGCCAGCAACCGATTCCCGCGATCACGGCAAAAAACAGGAGGCCGAGGGGTGGCACGAGGGCGCGGAACGTGTCTTGGCCCGAGTAGAGGAAGATGGCCCAGTAAAGGACCGTAGTCATCAGGAACAGGGCCGCCCACAGGCCGTGGTACATCAAGGTGTAAGTAAGGGGCTTCGGCACCTGATCGTTCAAGAGAGATGGCATGTCAGTTGAGTAAGTCTACCCCGAGGCTAGCCGGTCAGTGCGCGAGCGGATACCCCTTGTCAAGACCGACTCGTAGGTGCGTTCCAGGACTCCGGCAGCATCGTCCCATGAGAACTGGGTGCGGACGTGTGCCTGCAATGCCGGACCGAGGACTGCACGACGGCTGGCGTCGCCCAGTAAGTTGATAATTGAACCTGCCAAGGCGCTTATGTCGCCCATCGGGACATACACCCCCAGGTCGCCGAGGAGCTCGCGCGAAACCGGGCTGTCGTAGACGACGGTTGGCAGGCCCACCTGCATGTAGTTGAGCAGCTTCCCGTTTGCCTCGGTTGTTGAGCGCTTGGCAGACACGCCGATATCGGCAAGGCTCAGGTGCAGGGGGGCATCTTCGTACGGCACGCGCCCGGTAAAGGTGACATTGTCCAGGATCTGAAGGTCATGGGCCTGACGCTGGTACTGTTCCAAACCCGGATATCCCATGATGAGGAAATGCGTCTCAGGCCGACGTTCGATGACCTGTCGCGCCGCGTAGAGAAGGTGGTCGACGCCTTGGTAGTCAACCAAGAGACCCAAATAGGCGACGATCTGTCGGCCCGGAGGCAATCCGAGGCGTTTGCGAAGGTCAGCGGCCGTGGCGGAGTTGATGACTGGCGCGATGGTGGCAATGCCGTCCGGTACAACCGCGACGTTCTGCAGGGGTGTCCGGTGCCCGCTTGCAAGGTGCGTCGCGCCGTGCGTGGAACTGGTCACGATTGCATCGGCGTTCCGCTCAATTGTTCGCTCAAGCCATTCCAGTGGGCGAAGCAACGCACTTTTCGGTGTCAGGAACCGATGGTCAAGCATTTCCAGGGTCATGCTGCCCTGGTAGTCGAAGACAAGGGGGACGCCGCGAAGGCGCGCGACGGCGAGACCGATTGCCGCACCCTCATGGAGGTGGGCGTGAACGAGGTCTATGCGCCCAACCGATGAAACAAGCGCCCGGGCGCCGAGAAGAAGGTCAAAGTACAGTTTGTGCAGGTGTGATCCCACGCGGACCGTCGAAGCCCAAGGCACACGGGGCATCCGGACGACTTCGACACCCTGCGGGGTGCGTCCGGAGTGGTAGGTGCACAGCGTGATCCGGTGGCCTCGATCTTGAAGGGCGCGAATTTCCTCAAGGATCCGGACATGGCATCCGTAGTCCGCAAAGAAACTTGTCGGCGCGATCGCGAGGATCCGAAGGCCCATCAACTCAGTCCGGAGTTCTTGTCAGGTGTACGCGAAGTGTGTCGACATCCGAGGCGGTGGGGTGCAACCGGATAGCAATTGGCGCGCACGAGAACGCAATACGACACAAGCATCGTCGCCACGTTCAGAACGGACGAAACTGTTGCGAGGCGAGAATCGTGCGCTCCGGCTAAGCATTGCACGTGGTGAGAGACTGGCGGCGTGACGATAGTTTTCCAAGGAGAGACGATGCCATCGATGACAAGTGCCAATGGCGAACTGGACATCGTCAGCCACAGTGCGGCTCAGACCCACCGGATCGGCCTACGGATGGGTTCGATGTTTACCGGGGGCGAGATCGTCCTGCTTGACGGGGATTTGGGGGCCGGGAAGACGGTCCTCGCGCGAGGCATTGCTGAGGGCCTTGGCGTGAGTGACCCGGTGACGAGTCCGACCTTCACGATCATTCACGAGTACGAGGGCAGATTGCCGCTGGCGCACATCGACCTGTATCGCCTCTTTGGTGACGGGGATATTTCACCAACCGGCATCGACGACTATCTTCGGGGCGATGGTGTCACGGTAGTTGAGTGGCCCGGGCGGGCACCGGACTACTTTCCCGAGGATCACTTGCTCATCGCAGTGCGGCATCTTTCGGAAAGCAAGCGGGGCCTTCGGTTTGTCCCTCGTGGGCAGAAGTGGCGCGACTACGTTGCGAGGCTTGCCCACGAGGCGGTTGGCGGATGACCGTCTGGTTACGCCTACGGGAATGGGCGGTGGGCACCCGTCCGTATCGCAAAGGTGGACCTCGATGGTTTGGTGCTTGCGTGGTCTGTGGGGCCATGTTGCCAGGGGATGGACGTACCATCTCCCCGAAGATGTCCACCTCAAATGACGGTCCATCGAACCCTGAACAGCTAGCCCTGGACAGTGATTTTGGTGCGGATTCTTTGGGCGACGGGTCGCTCCCTGAACGTGCTTCAGCGTGGTGGGATGACGAAGCGGGGACCGAACTTTTACTCGCAGTAGATTCCTCCTCGCGGACCGGAAGCCTCGCGGTACTCAGGGGCCAATTTGTCCTGGCTGAGGCATCGTGGACCGCGACAGGTCCAGGGGGTGCGCTTCACCTTGGCTACGCGGAACTCCTTTTACAGAACCACGGCTATCGGCTGACAGATTTGAAGGCAGTTGCCGTGGCCGTTGGTCCGGGTTCATTCACTGGGATCCGGGCGGGATTGAGCCTTGGGCAGGGTCTGGCAAGTGCACTTGACGTGCCTATCGTCGGGGTTTCCACTCTCGAGGCGCTTGCCTGGCAATTGGGGTGCACTGCCAGGACTGGGGACCTCATATGCGCAGTGGTCGGCGCCGGGCGAGGTCTGCTACATCTCGGAATGTCCGAGATTGTTGGATCCGGATCACTCGTCCACGGTCCTCCCATGACCGTGACCGCCGATGAGTTGTGCATCGCAGTCGCAGCCACGTCGAACCATTGTGTGTTCGTCGGAGGCGAGATTGACCAGGACCTTGCCCGCCAACTCGTGCGTTCCCGTCCCGGAGTGACCGTCGCAAACCCGGTGACCGGGCAACGGCGGGCAGCGTACGTGGCCATGGCTGGATTGGTCTCGCTACGGTCTCGCGTTGGAACCGAAAATCCCCGCCCAGAGAAGGTGCAGCCCGTCTACCTGAACCGTGAGAATCCAGTACGGGGGTCGTCTTCCGGGTGGTCTGGCGAACGGTAATGGGGCTGATCATCCAGACATGCATGCGGGCTGTCTACCCCTCCCGCGCCGGATGGCTCGAGCAAATGAAGACTTGACTGATCCGTAAGTGTGTGGAGGGTAGAGGAATGGAGACCGAGCTCTGCGGCCATCATGTATTTCTTGCATGTTGTGTCTTATGGCAGGCATCGCTTCGGCCTCAGGGATCCTTGAACGACGCGCTCACGCACAGGGGATCGTCATGCCCATCAAAGGCTTTGCGTTCCGGTTGATCGGGATTGCCCAGGTTGCCGGGTCGATTGGGGTCGTCGCGCCGGTCGCAACCGGAACAGTTTCGGTTCTTACCTCTCTGGCCGCGGCTGGATTGGCCGTGGTCATGGCCGGGGCAACGACCCTAAACCTGCGAGAGGGCAGGCGGATCACTGCCTTCGTGAACCTCGGACTGATGGCCATGTGCGCCGTGGTGTTCAACGCGTTCTGGTCCTGATGCCCGGAAACACGTTGCCCAAGCCAGCATTGTTCCTTGCGTATTGGCATCCGGGGCTACCGTTTCTTCGAGCGGAAATGGACGCCGGTGGTCCCGGTATCACGGGTTTTTGGTGTTGGGGGTTGTATTTTCGAATCATCCGCCGGGCACCAACTTTTTCGTACGTGACAGATTGTGGTGTAGGAACGACCGTCAACGCGAGAGGCATTGACGTACCATCACGCTTCACCCCGGCAACTGACCGGGACCGGAGCGTGACACCCGTGCAGTACCGCCTCGACCCCATGCAAGTGCGGGATATCCCGGCGGTCATCGAGGTGGAACGGTCGTCGTTCTCGGTTCCGTGGCCAGCCGATGCCTATCGCCGCGAACTTGAGGACAACGTCCTCGCTCGGTATCTGGTTCTGCGGGGAACTCCGGACATCGACCAAGGATCAACCGATGCCGAGGGGGCAAATTCGCGCCCGTTTCCCTTTTCGCTATTTGGCCGTCCCGCCCCGGTCAAGGTTGAGCCTGAAACGGTTGGGTACGCTGGGTTGTGGCTGATGATCGATGAAGCGCACGTCACCTCTGTCGCGGTTCGCCCGAGTTACCGGGGGCGGGGTCTGGGACGTCTCCTGATGTGGGGGATGTTTGAGATCGCAAGCAATCTCGGGGCAAGGTGGGTGACCCTTGAGGTGCGCATGTCGAATACGGTCGCGCGCCAGATGTATGAGGCTCTTGGGTTCAAGGACGCCGGGGTAAGGCCTCGGTACTACACAGACAATAATGAGGACGCCCTCATCATGTGGAGTGAGGACCTCCAGACTGAGTCGTTCCAGGATCGAATGGACGCTCTGAAGGCCGATCTCGACCGCCGGTTTGCTTGGCAGAGTTCGGGCTGAGCCTTCGGATCGGTAAGGCAGAGGGTCAAGTCGATTGTCAGGGTTGGCATCACGAACCCCCGATGGACGCTTCGGCTCACGTCGGTCCCATCTTCCGCTGGAGAAAGCCGCTTCGCTGCCGAAAGGTTGCCCGCATTGACGACGATTCTTGCAATCGAGACCAGTTGTGACGAGACCGCTGCCGCGGTCGTCGAGAACGGCATGACGGTTCGGAGTTCGATTGTTGTCAGCCAAGAGGCCCTGCACCGGCGATGGGGCGGCGTGGTGCCCGAGTTGGCGTCGCGTGAGCACTCGCTGCATATTGCACCGGCGGTGCGTCAGGCACTGGAGGTTGCAGGGATCTCGTGGGCGGGGATTGATGCCGTCGCAGTGACCCACGGGCCTGGTCTGGCAGGTGCGCTGGTCGTTGGCGTGAACTTCGCCAAGGCCGTCGCGGCCGCGCGGTCGGTTCCGCTCGTGCCAGTGAACCACCTGGAGGGCCACTTGTATGCCAACTGGCTCGGAATCCCCGGCGCACCCGATACTGGCTGGGAGCATCGCGGGCCTGAGTTCCCGGTTCTCTGCCTCGTCGTTTCTGGAGGGCATACCGAGTTGGTTGTCGTCCGCGGGCATGGTGATCTTTCGGTTGTCGGGCGAACGAGGGATGATGCCGCCGGTGAGGCGTTCGACAAGGTCGCCCGGATCCTTGGTCTTGGGTATCCCGGCGGTCCGGCAATCCAAGCCGCTGCCATGCTGGCGCCTGGTGAAGCGGCCACTGACGCAGCGGATGCATTGACCCGCCCGTGGATGCGAGGAACGCTTGACTTCAGTTTCAGTGGTTTGAAGACCGCGATGCTCCGTCAGGTTGAAGGAGATGCCTCAAACGGCGGGCGCCCAGTGGGCAACCCCTCGAGGATGGCAGGCGTTGCCAGGTCAATCGCTGGCGTGTCGGGTGAAGTCCCAGAACGCACAGCCCGTCTGGCCCGGGCGTTCCAGGAGGCCGTTGTCGATGTCCTTGTCTCGAAGACCTGTGACGCCGCTGAACGCTTTGACGCAAGGGAGGTGGTGATCGCCGGCGGCGTTGCCGCTAACCTTCGGCTGCGTGAAGCCTTAGTTGCGCGGTCCAAGGTGCCTGTGCGGGTACCACCGCTGGTCTATTGCACGGACAATGCCGCGATGATAGGCGCGGCTGGGTACTTTCGTCTGCAACTCGGCCACGTCGCCACGTCGTCCCTGGATATTCGTCCGGGACTACGTCTTGACGACGCTAACGGGGCGTAGCGTCTCTGCAGGTCAGCGGGGCGCTCGTTCCATCAATCGGTCAAGCCGTGCCCGCATGGCCTTGGGCTTCAGGCCACCGATCGCGAAGTCTTTGAGATGCCCATCCGGCCCGATGAAGAAGTGGGTTGGAAGGCCCGAAACCCGGTAATTCTCGGTAATGCGGTATTCCTGGTCGACGATTACCGGCAATTGGATCTTGGTGGTCTCCACATACCTGCGCACCGTCTCTGCGGCCTCACCGATGCTGATCAGGATGATCGCGAGGCCGGAATTTGCGGCGGTTTCGGCGGGGGTCACGTATTCGCGCGACACCGCCACGATGTCTGGCAGTTCAGCGCGACAGGGTGGGCACCACGACGCCCAGACGTTGATCCAAACCGGGCGTCCAAGGTAGTCGGACAACTTGATTGTCGATCCATCAAGGGACGGAAGGTTGAAATCCGGCGCAGTCGAACCGGCGGCGAGGGCCTTGCCCCCGCGTCCCGCGTACGTGATTGACACTGGCGCATCGACGTCTTCGACACGCGATGCCATAACCGCCGCGTAGCCGGCCGTGCCTGCGATTGTCAGGACACTGATCCCAGTCAGCACGGCGCGCCGTGTTCGCAGCCCGCCAGCCGTCTTGGGATTAGAATCCGGAGTAGGTGTGGAGGCCACCAAGGAAGTAGTTTCCAAAGAAGGTAAACATGACTGCGCCGAACCCGACGATCAGGAGTGAAGCCGCCCTGACGCCACGCCAATGACGCTGGGCACGGGCGTGTAGGTATACACCGTAGATGAGCCATGTGAAGAGCGCTGCGGTCTCCTTCGGATCCCAACTCCAATAGGCACCCCAGGCAACGTTGGCCCAGAGTGAGCCGAGGATCAGCAGCAACGCCTGTGCCGGAAATCCGATCATCACCGCCTTGTGACCGATCTCGTCCAGGACCTCGGGAGCGGGCAGGAAACTCACTGTGCCGTTCCGGTTTACGAGGTAAAGGACCCCGGCAGCGAACCCGCACGCGAATGTCCCGTACGAGATGATCGCCATCGCGACGTGTGTCGTCAGCATGGCGTTGTTCTGCAACGCGGAGATCAAAGGGTCAATTCGGGACGGCAACGTGCTGGCGTAGGCAAGCAGGCCGAACGCAATCGTGACCGCAATGAACCCAAGACTTCGCAGACGGAACCGATGTTCGAGGTAGAGATAGCTGGCAATCGTACCCCAAGCGAAACTCAGGGAAAACTCGAACTGGTTTGAGTAGGGTGCGTGCCCGGACGCAACCCATCGCAAGCCGAGGGAGGTGGTCAGGAGCAATGCGCCGTTGACGGTGAAGAAGGTCCCGTAGCGCCCGGCGCCGCGTCGTTGGCCAATCGTGTACCAGAGGTACGCAAGAAGGGCGATACCGAGCGTGATGAACGAGGCAGTGAAGGTGTAGTACGACGCCTTTGCCATTGCTTCCTCACCTCACTGTCTGTACGGGCATCTGGGCAAGCCTCACCACCATCCCATCGGCGCGGGACCCCTCAAGTGTAGGGGTTTGAAAAACGTGACCGAGGAGCGTGCCGGCGTGACGGTCCGCATGGACGCGGAATGTACGCGGAATGTACTCCGGTTCACATTCCGGCCTCAATCCGGTCTCCCATCGCACTTGGTTGAACGGACGCCACAACCGTCCCGCCAACTTGTCTCGCAAGGTGTGCACCCAAGTCGGTGAATTCGTGCGCGAAAAGGACTTCATTCACGTGGGCCGACGCAAACGTCACCAGCGACCCACCGTCGGGTGCATCTTCGATCCGGGCCCAGATGCGACGCAGAGGCAGGTAAAAGACCGTCATTGAACCGAGCACCATGAGGGCGGCGCCGATCCAGATGACATTCACGACTGGGTTGTCCACGACCTGCAACCCTGAGAACTGGGTCTCGCGGACAAACTCGAAGGTGAAACCGACAATCTCACGCTTTTCGCCCTGCGCAAGAGTCTCGACCGCGACGGGTCGAGGCTGCTTCGGGGCGAAGATTTCCAACCGGACACTCCCCGCGGGGATTACCGGATCCGGAGCTTGCAACGAGGCAGACGGAACGAGGACGAAGACGGCAAATTGACGGTTCCCTAATACGAAGTTCCCGCCGTTTCTTGTCACGCCATCGCCGTCATATTTGAAACCAAGCGCGGTGCTGTCTTCATAGATGATGGCACCTTCGGCATTTCTCACGCGCATTGCCACGGCCGGACCGAAGAAGGCCTGGTGGAAGCGGACGGTCCCCACGTCCAAGGGTTCATTGACCCTGATGGTTCCGCGGGAGGCTTCCTTGCCGTCCTTGAGGACCACTACCTCGGACCGGAAGTCGGAGGCAGTCCCATTCGGGAAGTATTCCTCGACGAACGCCTCATTACGGAGCACGAGACCGGTGTCGTGACCGACCGCTCGGGTGGTGCCTTCAGGGACCATGAAGGCGTCTTCGCGCCAACCGGTTACGTTCCCAAGCACCCCGGCACCGAGAATGATGATGAGGCCGAGGTGGTTGGCAAAGGTGCCGTACTTCCCGTAACGGTTCCGATCGGCATAGATTGCGAGGGTAGCGCCGTCATTCCAATCGATGGTCCGGTAGCCACGTCGACGCATGACCGTCGAAAGACGTGGCCGGAGTTCGGCCGGCTGATCGTTGACGGAGATCCTGATTTGCAGCGGCGCCCTGCTGAAGAAGCGTGTGGATACCTTGACGGGCGGTCGCCTGACAACGGCGATGATCCCGGGGGTGCGCGACGCCACATTGACCATGATGGAGAGCGAGAGGAGCGCAAGGAGCCCGCGGAACCAGAGGCTCTGGAACACGCGGTAGAACTCCAATGCCTCGAAGATGGACGCCCAAGGTTCGCCGTACCGCCCGCGTGGACCCGCGAGCCATGCGTCGAACAGTTCCGGGGATGCCTGAACGTCCCCTGGCGCCTGCATGATGACCGTGCCAATGAACACGCTGATGGCAGTCAGTGCGATCAGGACCACCCCAAAGCGGATTGAGACGAGCACATTCCAGATGTGGTCGAACCAGTCGCGACTGTGCGTCCCGGCGCGGGGTGCAGGTGCCATGCCGTCCGCCATTGGCTTCGGAGCCAATGGTTTAACTTCGGTGTCGGCCCGTTTGTCCGGCGTGAGCGTTCCCGTCGCGGTCATCTCGGTATCCCCTCCTAGTCTACCGATGAAACCGTCGCCCACGGTTGTCGCGCGGGGCGATTAGCAGTCTTCCGCGGAGAGTGCTAGACTCACCATGCCAACGTTCCGCACAGGCGATGTCGTTCGGATGCGCCTCTTCGATCGCAGTAATTGATTGGATTGGGGTGTCCGGAGGTGATTGCCTGAGCCTTGTCCGATTCCGTGGCCGCGAGCATGCGCGAGCGTGTGCGACGGCGAATGATTCCGATGCGAGCCGGGTGACCCGGCGTGACCGATTAGGGAGGTCAGACCACATGTCTACGGCAACCGCGACTCGGCTTAAGCCACTGGGTGACAAAGTGGTAGTGCGGCCGACGCAGCGCGAAGAAACGACTAAGAGCGGAATCGT
>CAMDTO010000013.1 GCA_945907765.1 Thermoflexus hugenholtzii JAD2
CATCCTGGATCAGGGCTGCGGTGCTTGCCTGCATGACGATCGTTGCCTGGGCAGTTGCCTCGCGAAGCGTTTCTGATTTTGGCCCGACATCGACCATGAAGGCATCACCACTCTCGGTGAGATGGGTCAGGGTCGTTGATGGCGCGTCATTCATCGCTTGCATCCTACTCCAGTCGCGACCAATCGTGTCAGTTTCCGCCAAAAGATCGGGGCAAAACGACAAGGCCGGTGCCATTTTCTGGCACCGGTCCGTGGGGGGCGATTGAGCAGTGTGCGCCTATCGTGCAGCGGCGGCGACGCGTGCGGCGACGTGCGAAGGAAGCAGGGTGGTATCGATCTGCGGGGGATGGGGTACGACGGCCCAGAACAAGGGACCGAAGTGGTCCCATTGGCCAAGGATGTTCGAGGCCCGTGCGCTACCAGTTGCCTCGGCATGGAGGGCGACAAGGTTGCGGACAGTTGCTTCGGCCTCGGAGCCTTTTTCGAGGCGTTCGACGCCGACCATGTCTCGGTTGACCTTGGCAGGGAACTGGTTGGTCTCGTCGAGCACGTAGGCGAGGCCGGCTGACATGCCGGCGGCGAAGTTGCGGCCAGTTTCGCCAAGAACCACGACGATACCACCGGTCATGTATTCGCAGCAGTGGTCTCCCGCGCCTTCAACAACGGTGTGCGCACCGGAATTGCGGACGGCGAACCGTTCGCCGGCACGGCCGCTGACAAAGAGTTGGCCCCCAGTGGCACCGTAGAGGACGGTATTCCCGATCAGGGAGTTCCGGTGACCGGCAAACGCTGCATTTGCGGGTGGTGTGACGACGATGCGACCACCGTGCATGCCCTTGCCTACGTAGTCATTCGACTCGCCTTCAAGGGTGAGCGTGACACCCGGCGTGAGGAATGCCCCGAAGGACTGGCCGGCACTGCCGGTGGCCCGGATGGTGAGCATCCCGGCGGGCAGTCCTGCGTCACCATGGCGCCGGGCAATCTCGCCTGAGAGGCGCGCGCCGACGGTACGGTGGCTTGTGCGGACCTTCACGTCAAGCGTGACGGGATGGAGACCTGCAAGGGCCGGCTCGGCAGCTTCCCGGAGTTCATCGTCAAGCATCACATCCCCCGGACGATCGTTGCGCGGTTGCTCGCACCGGTGTGCGTATCGCCGGTTCGGGTCGACATCGGTTGTCAGGGCGGTGAGGTCCAGGAGGTTGGCACGTGGATGGTCTGCGAGCCACGACTGCTGCAGAAGGGTGCTGCGGCCGATGATCTCGTCGAGCGATCGCGCGCCCATTGACGCCAGGATTTCCCGGACGTCCTGCGCGATATGGCTGAGGAAGTGGATGACCATTTCCGGGACCCCCGTGAACTTGGCGCGAAGGTCAGCGCGCTGGGTGGCAATGCCGGTCGGGCAGGTATTGAGGTGGCACTGCCGGGCCATGTCGCATCCGATGGCGATCACCGCACCAGTTCCGAATCCATATTCCTCGGCACCAAGCAAGGCCGCCATGATGATGTCGCGACCGGTCTTCATGCCACCATCGGTTCGGAGCCGAACCCGTCCACGCAGGCCGTTGAGAACGAGGACCTGCTGGGTTTCAGCCAGACCCATTTCCCACGGGCATCCCGCGTGCTTGATGCTGGACAGGGGACTTGCTCCCGTGCCCCCATCATGGCCGGCGATCAGGATGTAGTCGGCATAGGCCTTTGCAACGCCGGCGGCAATCGTGCCGACACCGGTCTCCGCGACGAGTTTTACGCCGACCTTGGCCCGTGGATTGGCGGCCTTGAGGTCATAGATCAGTTGGGCAAGGTCCTCGATGGAGTAGATGTCGTGATGTGGCGGAGGACTGACCAGGGTGATTCCAGGGATGGCGTGGCGCAGGCGGGCGATGAGGGGTGTGACCTTGGTCGCCGGGATCTGTCCACCCTCGCCGGGCTTGGCGCCCTGTGCCATCTTGATCTCGAGTTCTTCGGCGTGCTGGAGATATTCGGGTGTCACGCCGAACCGGCCACTCGCGACCTGCTTGATCTTGGAGTTTGCGCGCTCCCCCTTGTACGGGCCGTCCGGGAATGGTTTCCACCAGTCAGGGTCCTCACCACCTTCACCGGTATTCGACTTCGCACCGATCCGGTTCATGGCAATCGCGAGGGTCTGGTGTGCCTCAGGAGACAGGGCTCCCAGTGACATGGCGGTGGTGTTGAAGCGGCTCAGGATCGCCGCGATCGGTTCAACTTCGTCGATTGGCACGGGTGGCCCAACCGGCGACCACTCCATGATGTCACGCAAGGCACGTGGTGCGCCTCCGTTCACGAGACTTTCGAACTTGCGATAGTCGTCGTAATTGCCGGTCTTGGAAGCTTCCTGGATGGCAACGACGGCCTGGCGATTGTAGCCGTGGACCTCACCATCCTTGCGGTAGTTGACGAAACCGAGGTTCGGGAGACGCCCGATCGCCGGAGCCCCGAAGCCCTCTTCGTGGCGATTGGCGACATCCGTGGCAATCTCGGCAAGTCCGATGCCCCCGATACGGGATGGCGTTCCGGTGAAGCACCGGTCGATCAGGGCCTGCGCGATGCCCACGGCTTCGAAGATCTGGGCGCCACGGTAGCTGGCGATCGAGGTGATGCCCATCTTGGACATGATCCGCAGGAGGCCCTTGTTGGCGGCCTTCCGGTAGTTGCCCTCGAGTTCAGCCGCTGAGAGTTTCTCGTAGCCGCGTTCACCTTCGAGGGACCGGGTAGTTGCCAGTGCGAGGTAGGGATGGATTGCGCCAGCGCCGTAGCCAATCAGGCACGCGAGATGGTGAATGTCCCACGCTTCGCCGGTCTGGACGATGATGTCGGCGCGCATCCGCTTGTCCTCGCGGATGAGATGGTGGTGGACAGCCGCGGTCGCAAGGAGCGCTGGGATTGGTGCGTGTCCCGGTGCGGTCCGCCGGTCGCTCAGCACGATCAGCGTCGAACCGGCATCTACCGCCCGGGTTGCGGCGGCACAGAGGTCGTCTATCGCGTGGTCGAGGGCTTCTTCGCCACCGTACGGATCGAAGAGGGCGTCAATGACCGTCGCACCGAACTCCGGGCGTGTCAAGGCGACAAACTCGTCGTCAAGGAACACAGGGGTTGACACCGCAAGGAGGGAAGCATGTTCCTCGGTCTCGGCGAGGAGGTTGTGACGCCGCCCAAGGAAGGTGTCCAGGGACATCACGACGCCCTCGCGCAATGGATCGATGGGCGGGTTGGTGACCTGTGCGAATCGTTGACGGAAATACACAAAGAGCGGTCGTGGCTTGTGGGAAAGCACGGCTAGGGGCGTATCGTCGCCCATCGACCACTTGTTGTCCTCGCCGTCGTGCCCCATCGGTTCGACGACGTATTTAATGTCCTCAAACGTGTAGCCAAACGCGCGCCACAACGCGGGCAAGTCCTCGCGTGGCAGTGCGGCCGGCAATGCACCGTCGATCTCCGGCGTGTCGTGGTCGACGCGGGTTTCAAGATGCACGAAATTACGGGCAAGCCATTCGCCGTACGGTTGGCGATTGGCGTACCGCTCCTTGATTTCGTCGTTGTGGTAGACCTGCCCGGTTGCAGTGTCCACGGCGATCATCTGTCCGGGACCGAGGCGTCCCTTCTCGATGCAATCGGCATCGTCAATCTCAACGATCCCGGCCTCGCTTCCGAGGATTACCAGTCCGTCCCGGGTGATCTTGTAGCGGGATGGGCGGAGGCCGTTGCGATCAAGCGTGGCGGCGGCGATGGTGCCATCACTGAAGGCCAGAGCTGCCGGACCGTCCCAGGGTTCGATCAGGCAGGCGTGGTACTGGTAGAAGGCACGCCTTGCTTCATCCATGTCCTGCATGTGTTCCCATGCCTCGGGCACGAGCATCATCATGCTATGGAGCGCGTCACGCCCGCTGTGGTTGAGTAGTTCGAGGGCGTCGTCAAGGCTGGTGGAGTCTGATCCGCCTGCCCAGCAGATGGGCTTCAGCCATTCGATTGCATCAAGCCATTGGGGGGATGCCAGTTCCGGTTCGCGCGCGGCCATCCAGTTGCGATTGCCCTGGAGAGTGTTGATCTCGCCGTTGTGCGCAAGCATGCGGAATGGTTGCGCCAGGAACCAGTTCGGGAAGGTGTTGGTGCTGTACCGCTGGTGGAAGACGCAGATGGCGGTCGTGTAGTCCGGGTCGGTCAGGTCGTGATAAAAGGCCGGAAGCTGGGTTGCCGCAAGGAGACCCTTATACACAATCGTACTGCGGGACATCGATGGGATGTAGAAACTTCCGATGCTCTCGCTGTTGACACGACGCTCGATTTCCTTGCGTGCCAGGAACAGGGTGCGTTCGAAGTCGTTGTCGTCCTGACCCAGCGGTCGACCGATGATGAGTTGCTCGACGTCAGGGACCGTAGCGAGCGCCTTGGTGCCGAGGACGTCTCGATCAATTGGGACGACCCGCCATGCGAGGCGTCGCAAGCCATGGCGGTCACATACCTTCTCGATGAGTTGCCGACAGGTCTCAACGAGGCTGCGGGGTTCGTTCGGGAAGAAGATCATCGCGACGGCCAGGTCTTCCGGAGCGACGCCTGTGATCCCCTTGGCGGCCAGTTCGCGCAAAAGGAGGGTGCGTGGAACCTGCGTGAGGACGCCGGCGCCATCGCCAGTCTTGGCATCGGCATCAAGGGCGCCTCGATGCATGACGTTGCACACGGCGCGGATCCCAAGTTCGAGGACACGGTGGCTTGGCGTGCCGTCAATCTGGGCGACGAACCCGACCCCGCACGCATCGTGCTCGTTGGCTGGGTCGTAGAGGCCAATCGGACCGGGTACCAGGTGGTTCGGAGGGAGAAAACTCTTCCGGTCGGCCACGATCCGTGGCCCAGCCGATCGTCCAGAATTCACTTGCGCGTCGCTGTCGCGCCGCGCTTCTCGTCGTGCATGACGCCCGGGCTGTCCTTGCATCGTGCGTGCTCCGTCCTTACTGGATTGGGGTCATGATGAGATGGACGTTTGGCCTGCTACTTTGGGGGCGGAACGGCGACTTGGCGGGCAGGAATACCCGCGGACCATGGAGCCGCATCGCCCTTGGTCTCGACCCCACCCCACCCAGCCGGATGTGTGGACGATGCACGTGCGGCAGAAGTGGTGTGAGGATCCCCGGGTAAACAGAAAACGCCCACGCATACCCCTGAAAAGGGGGCGGTGGACGTCATCGGCCGTGCCCCGGCCCATATGAAATGTTTGGATCGCCTACCCTGACGAATCCAGTTGGTTGGAATAGTATACAAGCAGCTACCGTCAGGCGGCACGCTGAGCGATGACGGCGTCGACGGTCTGCTGCCCTGAGCGAGGATCAGGATTGCTCAGGTGCCGGGGTTGGGGTAGCGCGGAATGGCATGCGTGGCGCCGGAGGCGTTGCATCGGCCGGAGGCGCGCCAATCTCGATTGCAGAACTGACCGCGAGCACGCGGTAGAAGCCGTCAATGACGGTCATGAGGCGGAATTCGTAACTTCCCGGAACAATGTCGAAGGGAATGCCGATGTCGCAACGACCAGCTTCGAGGGCAAGGACGGTCTCGTCGTCACAACTTGTCCGTTCAGCAATCTGAGGGAGGCGGTTGCTTGATTCGCCAGCGAGGAAGAGGCCAATCCAGTCCCCTTCGGTTGGGTCCGCAACGTCCTTCCACTGCACCGAAACCAGACTGCCGCCAATCGCGGAGTCAGACTTCGTCGAGATGACTGGCTGGTACGGCTTTCCGTTCTTCTGGACCGGTTTGGTCACAGTGAAGACTGGCCACCGGTCAATCTCGCCAAGTTGCTGCATCCCGAATGTGCGGAGCATGCGCCACTGGTACGCGCCGGGCAGGATGTTTTCGGGGACCGAGACCATGCAAGAACCCGTTGCCCATCCGATGCCTGGAAGCGCCTTCTGCTGGACGCAGGTGGACATGAAGACCCAGGTGATGAACTCGTCGTAAGGCGCCCCGACTGGAAAAAGGGCGGCGCGATCAGACCCGGAAGGACGGTTGACCCCGTTCCAAGTGAGGAGCATTCGCTCACCAGGCGCGAGGGTCGCCTTGCTGTTTGTCAGTTTGGCGGGCTTGATCGGTGTTGGCGCCCCGGCGGCGCCCGGCGGGTTGGCTTGCGCGCCTGCCGGTGACGGTGTCACGAGGGACGCGATTGCGAGCGATCCGACGAGGGCGGTCGCACTGATTGCAACGGCCGCGCGCCCCCAAGCGCGGGCAAGCGCCGACTTGTGAACGGCTACCCCCACCTTCCCGTCCCCCTGCTTCGGGAGCCGGGAGAAGTCCTCGCGCATCATCGTGTGAGTTCAATCCTCATGTCTATGGAAACGATTATAGGGACCGGCAGGGTTTCCCCGGACAGTCGGTCGATACCCAATTGACATCGCCGAGGCTTGACGGGTGTCTCTCTGTCCGTCAAGCCTTGGAGCCTCATTGCGCAGAGCTTCGGTGCGTTTCGCTTTCCCGGGCACTGCCCGGACTAGCCCTCGGTCGCCTCGTACTGCGACCTGATTTCTGCGAGGACACTCGGGTCGGTCAACGTCGTGGTGTCCCCGGTGACGCGCCCTTCGGCGACATCGCGAAGGAGGCGCCTCATGATCTTGCCGCTTCGGGTCTTCGGGAGTTCGGCGGTGAACCGAAGCACCTTCGGCCGAGCGATTGGGCCGATTGCCTTCGCGACATGGGCGCGAAGTTCCTGGGCCAGGGCATCGTCGGCAACGATCCCAGAACGGACGGTGACAAACGCGGCGATGGCTTGTCCAGTGATTTCGTCAGGGATGCCGATCACGGCAGCTTCGGCGACTTTCGGATGGCTCACAAGCGCGCTCTCGAGTTCGGCCGTGCCGATGCGGTGGGCCGAGACATTCAGGACGTCGTCAACGCGTCCGAGAAGCCAGTAGTAGCCCTCATCATCGCGCTTGCATCCGTCGCCGGCGAAGTAGATGTTCTCGAACCGGCTCCAGTAGGTCTGCTTGTAGCGTTCGTCGTCACCCCAGATGGTGCGCAGCATCGATGGCCAGGGCTTGCGCACGATGAGATATCCGCCGCCTCCCAGAGGGACGCTGTTCCCCTGTTCGTCCACGATGTCGGCGTCGATGCCTGGGAACGGAAAGGTTGCCGAACCGGGCTTCGTGGTGGTCAGCGATGCGATTGGCGAGATCATGATCCCGCCCGTTTCCGTTTGCCACCACGTATCGACAATCGGGCACCGGCTACCACCGATGGTTTGGTGATACCAGATCCACGCTTCGGGGTTGATCGGTTCGCCGACGGTACCGATCAATCTCAGGGACGTCAGGTCATGCCGTGCCGGGAACTCATCGCCCCACCGCATGAACGACCGGATTGCGGTGGGAGCGGTGTAGAAGATCGTTACCTTGTGCTTGGCAATCATCGACCAGAACCGGTCCTTGTCCGGATAGTCCGGTGTCCCTTCGAACAGGACGCAGGTTGCGCCATTTGCGAGCGGGCCGTAGACGATGTAACTGTGGCCAGTGACCCAACCGACGTCGGCAGTGCACCAGAAGACGTCATTTTCCTTGAGATCAAAGACCCACTTGTGTGTCAGGCTGGTCTGGACCATGTACCCGCCGGTGGTGTGAAGGATGCCTTTCGGTTTGCCAGTTGATCCGGATGTGTAGAGGATGAACAGGGGGTGTTCGGAATCGAGCTGTTCGGGGGGGCAGTCGGTCGTGCCGGCGGCACGGGTCTCGGCTTCGGCGTCATGCCACCAGATGTCCCGGTCAGGATCCATGTGGATGGCAGCGGCGTCACCGACGCGTCGGACAACGACGCACCGCTTGACATGGTCGGTCTTGGCCATGGCCTCGTCGGCATTGTCCTTGAGGGGAACAACCTTGCCTCGGCGCCATCCACCGTCAGCGGTGATTACGAAATTCGCCCCGCAGTCGTTGATCCGGTCGGCAAGAGAGTCCGGGGAGAAGCCGCCGAAGACGACGGTGTGCGGCGCGCCGAGACGGGCGCACGCCAGCATCGAGATGACTGCCTCGGGGATCATCGGCAGGTAGATCGCAACCTTGTCGCCCTTCTGGACTCCAAGGTGCCGAAGCATGGCGGCGGCAAGGGTGACTTCCCCGAGCAACTGGGCGTAGGTGATGACGCGCTGGTCTCCCGGTTCGCCTTCGAAGATGATGGCGGGTTTGTTCGCGCGTGTGCCGTGTGCGTGCCGGTCGACGCAGTTGTAGGAGGCATTCAGGGTGCCGCCGATGAACCACTTGGCGAATGGTGGCTTCCAGTCCAGGATCTGGTTCCAGGGATGAAACCAGTCGATCTGTTCACGGGCGCGGGCGTCCCAGAACGCTTCGGGATCCTGCCGGGCCTGTTCATAGATGGCCGGATCCGAGATGTTGCCGTGGGCAGTCAATTCGGAGGATGGCGGAAACTTCCGGTTTTCATGGAACAGGGCATCGAATGCGCCGGTCGCTGATTGGCTCATGATCCAATGATCTCCCTCAGGCTGTGTGAGTGATGATGACGCCGTGGGTTCTCACGATACCCCGGCGGGTCATGGTTGACGACGGGGTGCCGACTGATTTTCCGGGGCGCGTGAACACCCTTCGATAGGGCAAGATAGACCGGCATGGTGCAGGTGTCAATCACCATCGGGTTCGCGACGACACATGATGCTGGTGCCCAATGACACGGGAACTTGAAATTGGCGGGTCGCTGGATCATTTCGGAGAACGGATGCAACCTGACTGGTCGGTGGTTCCGGTTCGTTGGTGGCACATGGCGGGAATTACCCGGCTCATCCGCCGCACGCGGCGCCGTCGGTCTCAGGGTGCCGGTCCGGTCGATGTGCGCGAGGCAATCCTGTGGGCGCCGAGGTGGTCGCCGTCGTTTGGCATCGTCCAGTCGGTCTGGGGGGCACCGGTTCCTGGGGTTCCCCGCACCCGGAGCCTGGTGGTGGAGCAATCCGGGCGCGTGATCGGGCTTGGACAGGCCCAACCGCGAGGAGAACCACGGCACTGGGAGATTGTCTACCTGGCACTCGGTGCCGAGAATGACGGTGCTGTCACCCCCGGTGCTTCCACGTCCGGATACCCTGACCGGCGTGCCCTGCAGTTGCTAGGACGCCTTTGTGACGCGGCTATCGAACGCCACGCCGAACGGATCTTTGCGTCCGTGCGCGATGACAACGATGCGGCGGCGGTCTTCGGCCAGTTGAACTTCGCGCCAGTGACGCGCGAGCATACGTATGTCATTCCGGCCTCTGTGGTGTTGCCGGCGTCCGAAGCCCAGGACCAAGGTGGCGCGGTGGTTCGGTCTTCAACTGGGCCCGATGTGGTCGGGTTGCGTCGGCAGGAACGCGCCGATGCTTTCGGCGTGCATCAGTTGTACCGGGCAACCACCCCGCCGGTCGTGCAACTCGCCGAGGCGAGGCGACCGCAGGCTTGGGATCTGCCGCGACGGACACTTGGGGGCTGGTCGATTCTGGACACCAGACTTTCCCCGGGGCTTGCGGTACGGCGTTGGGTGATCGTCTCCGACGACCAGACGGTCGCATGGATGCAACTTGGATTGACGCGTCGTGGTCCGCACCACGTGTCTCTGATGATCAATCCGATGGGCGACACGCCCGGCAAGGAGGGTATGGCCGAGACGATGCTGGGGGTCGCGATGGACCATGTCCGTCGGTCGCGTGTTGCGCCAGTCATCGCGCGGGTTCGTGAACACCAGTGGCTGGAATGTCGGGCGCTTGAGAGTGCCGGGTTCCGGCTTTCTGAAACACACGTGCTCATGATGAAGCAACTTGCACTGACCGCCCCGACGTTGCGTCGGCAACTCGTGTCGGTGATGGGAAGGGTCGTTTCGTGACGAATGCCGTCATCCCCGAAATGCGGGGTGACGCGCAGTCGCGGACCGGTTCTCACGCATACTTGCCCTGTTTGAGGTCACCGTGACGAACGAACCAATCGATCACTCATCTGACGTGTCCGAAGAGACCGGGGCTGTTGCCGATAGCCCTGTTCCATTACCCCCGGGATCGGTCGTTGCCGATGATCTGCGCAGACTGCTGGACTTGCTGCCAGACCGGATCCGCGAACGACTGATGGAAGATCCTGAGATAGGAAATTTCCTTGAGGTGATCCTGGACCTCGGTCGACTGCCTGAGGCACGGTTTGTCGGTCGGGAGGTGATCCTTAGCGATGCTGAGGTCACGGCTGCCGATATCGAGGCGGTGGTGACCCGAATTGGCGCGTTCGGTGATGACAACCGGGCGGGGATTCCGAGGACGCTTCACCGGATATCGGCGATCCGCAACCGGCGGGGAGACATCGTTGGCCTGACATGCCGCGCCGGTCGGGCAGTGATGGGTACGGTCGACGTCATCCGTGATCTCGTGGAGAGTGGACGGAGCATCCTCATCCTTGGCCGACCGGGTGTGGGCAAGACAACCATCCTGCGCGAGACGGCACGTGTCCTTGCGGACGACCTTCGCAAGCGCGTGGTCATTGTGGATACCTCAAATGAGATTGCCGGTGACGGTGATATCCCGCATCCCGGGATCGGCCGGGCGCGCCGGATGCAGGTCCCGACGCCCTCGCAACAGCATGCGGTCATGATCGAGGCAGTGGAAAACCACATGCCCGAGGTCATCGTCATCGATGAGATCGGGACGGCACTTGAAACCGAGGCCGCCCGGACGATTGCTGAACGTGGCGTCCAACTCGTCGCGACGGCGCATGGGACGTCGTTGGACAACCTTTTGGTCAATCCGACCCTGACCGACTTGGTCGGAGGCATCCAGACGGTCACTCTTGGCGATGACGAGGCGCGTCGCCGGGGAACCCAGAAGACCATCCTGGAACGAAAGGCACCACCAACCTTTGACGTGTTGGTCGAGATGCAGGACCGCCAACGGCTGATCGTGCATCGAGACGTGACCGAAACGGTCGACGGCCTGTTGCGAGGTCAACCAGTCCTGATCGAGGCACGGTCACGACGCGAGGACGGCACGATCGAACGGCGCGCGGAGGTGACGACCCGTGGTACCGGTGATGACCGTCGTCGTGGCCCGGCGCCAGAGGGCTTCGGTGCCTACGGAGGTCCGTCGCCTCGTCCGGACAGTGGCCGTGGGGGCTGGCGCGAACGCGGTGGCGGGTGGCGTGACCGCGGGGCGTCACGGTATGGCAGTCCGGAACGGTACCGCTGGCGTGATCCGGTTGACGGCGTGGAACCGGGATATCCCCCCAGCGCACCTGCGGGCCGTGCGATGCCCGCCGAGCGGGTTGCCCCTGTACCCGGCCCGGTTGGCGCGGTTGACGCACCGGACGACCGATGGTCAGTGCGTATTGGCGGCCGGGTCGTCCCGGGTCCGTTCGACCCTGCCGACCCTGCACCAGTACGGGAACGGACCGAGGCAACCGCCACGGATGACGACAATGATGACGATGGCGAAGAGGTCGGTGGCGCGATCGCTGATGGCAGTGTTGACATCGATGGACGACTGGCAATGCCCCAGACGCGCCGGACGGTGCGAGTCTTTCCGTTCGGTGTGAACCGCGGAAAGTTGGAGACGGCGATCGCTATCATGCGCGTTCCGGTGATCATCACCAAGGAACTTCGCGAGGCCGAAGTCGTTCTCACGGTCAAGAATTACTACCGGACAAACCCTGGTCCGGTGCGCGATGCCGAGGGGCAGGGCGTTCCCGTGTTCGTGATCAAGAGCAATGCGGCGGCGCACATCCAGCAATCACTGGAGGCGATGTACTCCTTGCAGACGGCCGACCCGCCCCGTGACCTTGAAGAGCTGGTGCTGGCGGAGACAAAGGACGCCGTGGACCGGGTGAAATTGACGACACGTCCGGTGGAACTTCCGCCTCAAAATGCCTATATCCGCCGATTGCAGCACCAACTCGCGTCGGATTACGGAGTTGGGTCCCGGAGTACGGGGCGCGAGCCTCACCGCCGGGTGACCCTGTTCCGTGTTGGTCCGGGTGGCCGGTAACCGCGGAACACCGTGTGTTGCGGTGCGTTTTCACTGGTGTGGGCGGGTCGTCACTTCTGGTGGACCTGCTCAGGTGAACAGGCACGAGGATGGCGGTCATGGATGTCGTCGGCGTCGAACCAGGACGGGTGGCTGAGGCATCTGGCGGACGGTTCGTGACTTTTGAAGGTCCGGAGGGTGCGGGCAAGACCACGCAGATTGCGAGGTTGGCGGCTAGGTTTAAAAGCACCGGTCAGGCAGTCCTGGTAACGCGAGAACCGGGCGGAACACCGTTGGGCGGGGCTCTCCGCAGCCTGATGCTTGACACCGGGCGCCCTCCGCTGGCGCCAATCGCGCAGGCTTTGCTGATGAGCGCGGACCGTGCACAGCACGTTGCATCGCTCATCCGGCCGGCACTGCAAGCCGGCACGGTCGTGATCAGTGACCGGTACGTCGATTCGATGTACGCCTACCAAGGGTTTGGGGACGGTGTCGATCTGGGGTCACTCAAGGCAATCTCGCTCCTTGCGACCGATGGCTTGCTCCCCGACCTGACAGTCCTTCTTGATCTTGAACCGGCACTCGGACTGGCACGCAAGCGGCAGGCGCACGAGAAAGGTGTGAGCGAACTGAACAACATGGATCGGCGCCCGATCGAGTTTCACCAACGGGTCCGCGGGGGGTTCAAGGAACTTGCCTTGGCCGAACCGTCCCGGTTTGTGGTGCTTGACGCCACCGCCCCGGCAGACATCCTTGAGTGGCGGATCTGGCGATCCGTGGAAGCGATGATCCGTGTTCGGTGACTGCGCCCGGAACTAGGATCCTTCGATCCACTCCTCACCGTCGGTGAAGACTTCCTTCTTCCAGATGGGTACTTCCTGCTTCACCCTGTCGATCACGTAGCGGCAAGCATCAAACGATTCCCCACGATGCGGTGATCCGATGGCGATGATGATGCTGGCCTCACCGACGTTCACCACGCCAAGGCGGTGGACGATGGCGGCCCGTTGGTCAGGCCACCGGACGGCGACCTCGTCCAGGATGGCATGCATCTTGCGTTCGGCCATCTCGGGGTATGCGTCGTAGTCGAGGAAACGAACCTTCCGGTTCCGGGAATCTTCGCGCACGACACCGTGGAAGACGCAGACGGCCCCATCTGCCACTGTCTGGACGGCGGCGACAAGTTCGGTCGCATCAATGGGGTCGTGTGTGAGGCGGCAGAGACGTGGTGGTTGACCGGTCATCGTTCGTATCTCCCAGCGAAGTGTGTGTCCATCCTGGGATGATGGGGTCGGGGATTGAGTGCCGAACTCGCCGTTCCGCCGCTTACGGGCGGAATGAAGACCACCTCATCACCGTCCTGGATGACGGTTTCCGGCGTGGCGTACTCCTGGTTGACCGATGGTTTCCAGGTCAGGCCGACAAGCGATGGGCACTCCTTAGTGAGGCTCCTCCAGATATCGGCGATGGTGGTGCCCGCGGGGAAGGTGCGCGTGTCCGCGCGACGCCCGAGGAGTTCGCGAACCCGCGCGAAGTACCGCAGTTCGATCCGCACATCGCTCATGCGCGGATAGTACCCACTTTACCGGGATTCCATCCCGGTCCGGTCCTCCGCCTCCGGCCTGCACCGGGGGTGGAGGCCGGAGGTGGAGGACCGGGCTTTCGCTGGTTACCAGTCGATTGCGCTGCCGTCCTCGGCGTACGCCTTGGGGTTCTGCCAATCGTGTCCGATCTTGTCGGCGATGGCTTCGTCGTCGAGTTCGATCCCGAGGCCTGGGGCGGTAGGCAGGGGTAGGTAGCCGTTCACCTGCTTGTACGGGGTCTTGATGTATCCCTCGCCAGTGATGCGTCCGCCTTCCTGGGCAAGGAAGTTCGGAATGGATGCATCGAGGTGGATGCAGGCGGCGAGGGCGATCGGGCCGAGTGGGCAGTGTGGGGCGATGGCTGCGTAGTAGGCCTCGGCCATGCCCGCGATGATGCGGGTCTCCATGATGCCCCCGGCGTGCGATAGGTCCGGCTGGAGGATTGAGGCGGCCCGCTTCTCAAGCACTTCACGGAAACCCCACTTGGTGAACAGACGCTCCCCGGTTGCGATAGGGATGGAGGTGGAACGGGTGATGTCGGCGAGGACATCGACATTCTGTGCCTGCACGGGTTCCTCGATGAAGAACGGGTGGTAGGGCTCGAGTGCCTTGACGAGACGCTTGGCGGTCTGAGGTGCGACGGCGCCGTGGAAGTCGATGGCGATATCGACGGAGTTGCCAACCGCCTCACGCATCGCTGCGAAGATTGCCACGACATTTTCGGTGTGTTCGGCGGTCTCGATCACACGGCCGTTGCCTCGCAGGCCAACACCGGTCTTGATGCAGTTGAAGCCCATGGCAACGGCTTGCCGGATGCTTTCGGCGGCCGCTTCGGGCGTGTTGCCCCCGGCGGTGCCGTACATGCGGATGCGGTCACGCGTCGGGCCTCCGAGAAGGCGGTAGACCGGGACACCCAACCACTTGCCGGTGATGTCCCAAAGTGCCTGCTCGACACCGGACAGGGCACTGGTGAGGATCTCGCCGCCACGGTAGAAACTGTGCTTGTAGATGCTCTGCCAGTGATGGATGATCTTGGTTGGATCCTGCCCAATCAACCAGGGCTCCATCTCCTTGACTGCGGTCTGGCAGGTGAGGGCGCGGCCCTCGAGGATTGGTTCACCTAGGCCCGTCACGCCTTCATCGGTGTGGATGCGCAGGAACAGCCATCGTGGCTTGACAAGGAACGTCTCGAGACGCGTGATCTTCATTGCCGGGTGCCTTCCTTCCGATACCGTGCCTGGTCGCCGCCGGTTGGCATCCTAGCCCGGATGGGCGACAGGGTACCCGCTTGGCCGAGGGGACTGCGCACTGATCGTCTTTCCGACCAGAGGTCATGCCCTCGTCGTTGCGTGCAGGCATCTCGACAGACTCTTAACCTTGCGTTAGCGTCGGGCACGAATGCGGTTTGCATACTGGACGATCAGGAGCGACTGATGTGATCAGGCGGATGGTGATCGGGCGAGGCAGGGTAGGCATTGTTGCCGGACTGATCGCAATCGCGTGCTTGTCGTATTCGGCGGTGGCCTCATCTCATCGAGGTGATCCTTCTGGATTGGGCGAACTTTCAATGCCAGAGGCATCGATGGGTGCGGTGGTGAGTGCGTGTCCGGCAGGCCGATTCCTGTCGGACCTACCCGCACACCCGGCCAATGGCGGTGTGCCTGCGCCTGCGATGACGGTCGTGTGTTCCGATACCCAGGTCATTGTCCGGACAAACGGCATCCCGACATTTCCATTCGTTGCAAAGACGCCAAATCCCCTTCGGGTGCAGGACTTCACGTTCCGGTTTCCCCGCATGCCAATGGTCGCCGGGATGCCGGGCGCGCTCAACCTTGGTGCGGTCGGCGTTGCGGTCGACGGACTTCCGATCTACGGGCCGTTCGAGGCACCCGCGCAGGGGACTGCGGACCCGCTCGCGGATGGCATTCTCGATACCTGTGGTGGTCACATTGGGCCGGCAGTTGAATACCACGTTCACGCAACTCCTGCCTGCCTACCCGCTGACCTGATGGTGACCCCTGGCGCGGTTGTGGGCTACGCCCTGGATGGGTTTCCGATCATGTCCCCGGTGTTGTGCACGGATCAGGATTGCGCCAACACAGTTGCAGTGCGAAGCAGTTACCAGCAGTTGTCGACCGTCCGGATGGTCTGGTCACGGTACGGATACGTTGAGGGATCGGGCGATCTTGACCGATGCAACGGCATGACGGGACCAGATGGGGAGTACCGGTATTACGCCGTATCAACATTCCCCTATTTTTTGGGCTGTTATGTCGGCGAGGTTGGGATGCAATCGGCGACGAGGCCGGCACTCAGACCATGATCGGCATGCGACTTGTCAGAGGAGCGATGGAATGATCGGTGCGACGATCCTGGTGGTGGATGACGAGGCGAAGATCGTGGATATTGTCCGTGCCTACCTCGCGAAAGACGGGTTCCGCGTCGTCACAGCCAGCGATGGCCCTGGCGCGGTGCAGGTCTTCAGGCGGGAGAAGCCGGCCCTCGTCCTCCTCGATCTGATGCTGCCGGGCATGTCCGGGTGGGACGTATGCCGGGAGATCCGGCGCGACAGCGAAGTGCCGATCATCATGCTGACGGCACGCGACGACGTCACCGACACCGTGCTCGGACTTGAGCTAGGTGCAGATGATTATGTGACCAAACCGTTCGAACCGCGCGAAGTGGTTGCACGTGTCCGTGCCCACTTGCGACGCACAGCGAACCAGCGATCGGCCAGAGAGGACAGCCTGACCCTTGGCGAACTCGTCATTGACACGGGGCGGCGTGTGGTTACCCGCGCCGGTGAGACGATCCCGCTGACCCGCGCGGAATTCGAACTCTTGCAGACGCTCGCGGCGCAACCGGGTCGGATCTTCTCACGGTCCCAACTTGTCAGCATTGTTGGTGCTTCCGACGGAGGTGCGAGTGACCGTGTCGTCGACAGTCACGTTCGGAACCTTCGCGCAAAAGTCGAGATCGATCCGAAGCAGCCTCGACTGATCCTGACGGTCGTCGGGTTCGGGTATAAGACCCCAACGCGTGACATCCTCGCGTCCGGCCGCACCTAGGGTCCGCTAGTGCGATCAACATTGGACATGGCAGTCGGTGCAGTGGGGATGATGCTGCTGTCGTGGAGGCCACGATGAGTGGCTCACCGCGTCTGGAAAAGGCGCCTCGATCCCTCGGCTTCGCCCTGTGGCTCGCAATTGGGTTCGCGGCAGTGACCGTCGTGTCAATCAGTTCGGTTGGCGTGCTGGCGAGCCTAGGTGGGCGCGAGACGCAATTGGCGTTGGACGAGACGCGCGAGGTTACCTACCTCCGCCAGGTCAGCGTGATGGTCCAGATGACGTATGGGGTCGGGTCATCTTGGGAACGTGTTGAGCCTGTTCTCGTGGATCTGACGTCTTCGATGCCCGGCCCAATCGGTCGTGCACGACGGTTGCAGGTTCGCGACATGGATGGCCGGATAGTGGCCGATGCGACAGACGCCCCACCCGGACGGGAACCCCCGCCAGTCCGACGGCTCCTTTCGCTGCGCTATCAAGGAGAGGCGGTTGGCGCCCTGTTTGGCACGATGCCGGCCTTGACACCTGACCAATTGGTCCAACTGGAACGTGCGCCGGTCGCCATGACTGGACCCATGCCGATTGATCCTGAGACCAACATGAATCGCGCCCTCGTGGGTGGTGCCGGCTTGGGGGCGTTCGCCGCACTGGTAGTCGGGGCGATCTTCATGCATCCCCTGACGACTGGGGTGTCGGCGCTGCGGGCGGGGGCGCAACGGATTGCAGCTGGAGAACTAGGGGCACGCGTCAAGCCATCCGGGTTTGCGGAACTTGCCGAACTCGCCGGATCGTTCAACCATTTGGCTGAAAGCCTCGCGAGGCAGGAAGAGGCGAGGAGGCGTCTTGTTGCTGATATCGCACACGATCTTCGCACGCCGCTCACGGTGATCAGCGGCACGGTCGAAGCGATGCTCGATGGAATCTATGATCCGAACGACCACGTTCACCTGAGGTCAGTGCGGGATGAGGCAGCGCGCCTTGCGCGCATGGTCAATGATCTCCGGGCGCTGTCATTGGCTGACGCCGGCCAGATGCGCCTTGACCTGGTGGTGGTTCCTGCCTCATCAGTGATCGAGGATGCGTGTGAGAGGTTCGCCACGCGTGCGGCCGATTGTGCGCTGGCGCTTGAACCGTCGATCACGCCGGGATTGCCCGACGTCCGGATTGATCCGGTGAGGTTCGCGCAGGTTCTGGGCAACCTCATCGAGAACGCATTGCGGTTTACGCCGGCCGGAGGCACGATCATGGTGGGGGCCCACCTGATGGTGCGTGCAGATGCGCAGGGTGCGCTTGGGGTCGCGATATCGGTGTCGGATACCGGGCCAGGGATCCCATCGGAGGCACTCCCGCACATCTTCGATCGCTTCTACCGGGTTGACCAGGCCCGGTCGCCTGGAGGAAGCGGGCTTGGCCTGGCGATCGTACGGACGCTTGTTGAGGCACACAACGGGACCGTGGCCGTTGCGAACCGTCCGGGATCCGGGACGGTATTCACCGTCTGGTTGCCCGTCGCGTAGGCTCCGGCACCCGCGCCGTTGATGCGGATTTCGACGCACTCCACTCGCCCGAAAGTGGACGTCGGGGTGCCGGGCTACAATCGGCCACGGTGTCGGATGACCGCATTGCACGGTGGTGGTGACCCTCCCCTTATCCTCGTGCCAACATGTGACGCCGCTCCGAGGAGACACGACTGGTGCTGCCACTGCTTGACCGTCCATTTGACCTGCCAGTCTCGCTACGTCTGGCGCCGGTGACTTTCGGTCCCGGTGCCGTATCTCAAGTGCCGATTGAGATTGGCCGGTTAGGCGCGCGTCGGGTGCTTCTGGTGACCGATCCCGGTGTGAGTGCCTCGGGTGTTGCCGGGCGTGTCCGCGACCTCATCGAGGCATCCGGGGTGGTCACCGGCATCTACGACCGGGTTCCACCCGAACCATCGGTGGCATCTGTCGAGGTGGCGTTTGATGCATGGAAGGTTGGCGCCCCGGATGGCGGGTCGTACGACGCCGTCATTGGCGTGGGCGGGGGCAGTGCCCTTGATACCGCGAAGGGTGTTTCGATCCGCACCGCAAACGATGGCCCGGTGTCGAAGTACTTCGGAGTTGACGTCCTTCCTGCGCGCGGCGTGCCATACGTTTTGGTCCCGACGACAGCAGGCACCGGCAGCGAGATGACGCCGTCGGCGATCTTTGACGACACCGACCGGCAATTGAAGGCAGGGATCGTTTCGGCCCGCCTGATGGCTGCCGCTGCGATTGTCGACCCGGACCTGACGATCTCGTGTCCCGCACATGTCACGGCAGCCGCTGGGCTCGATGCCTTGACCCACGCGCTTGAGGCGTATGTCGCGGTCAAGGCGAACCCGATTTCGGACATGTACGCCCTAGAGGCTGTCCGGTTGGTCGGAATGCATCTTCGTCGTTCAGTGTCCCGTGGTTCGGACAGGGTGGCAAGGACTGGCCAGTTGCTGGCAAGCATGTACGGAGGCATCACGATCGTGGCGGCCGGAACAGGCCTGTGCCATGCGATGGCCTACCCGCTTGGCAGTGCGTACAAGGTGCCTCATGGCATGGCGAATGCGCTCTTGCTTCCGGCGGTGATGGCTTACAACATCCCTGGGGACGTGGCGAAGTTCGCCCGGCTTGCCGAGGCTCTCGGGGAACCAGTCGGGGGACTTAGCCTTCGCGAGGCCGCGGACAGGTCTGTGGAGGCGGTCCGCCGGCTATCGCGCGATGTGGGCATGCCATCGGGCTTGCGTGATGTTGGCGTTCCCGAGGAGGCCCTCGAAGGGTTTGTGCCGGGGGCGTTGTCGGCGTCGCGATTGATCACGAATAACCCACGGGTCCCGACGGCGGCGGGCGTCCTTGAGGTCTACCGCGCATCGTGGTGACCGAGGTCCCCACACGGTGCGCGCACCCGTGAGGCGGGTGCCGGACGTTTTCCAGTTGGGCAGGGCCGTCCAGTATTTGGGCGGAGCACTCAATTCTGCTGTCGCATCTGGGTGACAGTCGCCGCGCTGGAGTGCCGAACGCCGCGTTCGTGAAGTTGAATGCGACCTACACCGAGCGATGAGACCTACGAAGTGGCCGTGACGATGAGCTCGTTCAGCACCCGCCGGACTGTCTCCGGACCGGCGGATGCTTGGTGGATAGCGGCCATCGCGGTTGCAGTTGTTGCCACGGTCGTGCGACCGCAATGGCCCATGTCTTTGGTTGATGCCTTGGTACGCGTAGGCGGCATCTGGCGCTCGCTCGTTCTGCCTCTTCCTCTGGTTGCATGCGCGTGGGTGGTGTTTGTCAACACTGCATCCGCCGGACGTGCGTGGGCGTGGGTGCATTCTCTCCCGTCACGGTGGTGGCGGCAGGTCGCTGCGGCGCTTGTCCTCGCAACTAGCACCCTCGCAGTCGTGTTGAATGTCGGAACGGTCACGGCAACCCAGATAGTGCGTCCGGCGGTCCTGTGGGTACTCCAACTCGTCCTTCATCCCGACACACCTCTCGCCGCGCTGGTCGCAATCGTTGCGATTGCGGTCATGGAGGCAGATCGCCGGAACCTCGGTGTCGTCAGTGTGGTCAGAGATGCTTGGGCGCGTCGGTCCCGCGCTGGCGAACGCGCGCTCATCGTTCGGTTTCCTGCGCTCCTTGCGATGGTTGCCGGTGCGACCGTGGCGGGTGCCTTCTACCCGGATGCGATGCAGGGATGGTTTCGTGACGACCCACCAGATGCCCAGAAATACAATCTTTACAGTTCTTTCTTTAATTACTCCATTAGTGATGCCCGAATCGTCAGTTTGCAGGGCTTTGACCTCGGTGAACGGGGCCTGATGCTCAAGCCCGGGGCATCCGGTGCAATCACGTTCACGCTGGATCGTCCACCACGTTCAATTGCGCTGCTCAAGGCAAACTTCTATAACCGACGATTTCTCCAGAAGGGTGAGATTGCGGGATCAGTCCCGGATACGGTCTTCACCAATGCACTCGACATATCAATCGACCGTGGACAAACGTACTGGACGATCTTGACCGACAGGTCGATTGGTGATGTTGTTGGAAGTGAGCCGGTTGACCTGACGCCATCGGTCGGAAACGCCGCGAATTACCTTCTGAGGTTCCGCGCGACGAACACAGCTTCCGAACCGATGCTGGTGTTGCCTTCGATGGTTGTCAGCGTCGTTGTCGATCCAATGACGGCACCCCACCCGGTTTTCCCGGTTGTTCCGTGGGGTGGATTGGCTGCCTTGGCGACGTACGTTGGGTTGCGTCGCTGGCTGTCCCGGCCCGCGTCTGCCTGGTGGGGGGGCCTTGTTGCGTCCGGATTGGTCCTCGTCATCGCTTACGTGTGCGACACCGGGTGGGGCCTCGGCACGTCGATTGCCGAGGCCTTTCCTGGCTTGGTGCTCCCGACATCCACACTCGATCTCGATCTCACCACGTCGGTTCAGCTTGTGCTCCGCCTGTTTCCCGCCACATCGCTGGTCTTGTGCCTGTTGGTGGTTTTGGTCCGACTTGGCGGGCACAGGGGAAATGTGCCATCCGTATCGTCGCTGGTCATGTTTGGGGCGCTGTCTGTGTTCGTGATTGCACTCGGGGTGCGTTGGGACACGCTGATCCGTGTACGGTACGACTTTCTCCTTCCGGACGCGCAGGGTTACCTTGCGATTGCGCGGGAGTTTGCCGAGAAGCAAGTGAACTTCTCGCCCCTGATCCGGACGGTATCGATCCTCAAGGAACTTGGTGAGGCTGGGTATGACCGCCAGGCAAGTTTCGCGGCGGTCTTCTATGCCGGCGGTCACAATGGTCGTGAACCACTGTGGCCCGCGGTCATCCACTGGTTTGGATCAGCGTTCGGCTTTTCGACATTTCACACAAGGTTGGTATCCATCCTGTTCAGTAGCGCGGTGGCTTTCCTGACAGTGCTGATAGGTGCTTACCGGATCAACCCATTCGTGGGTGTCGTTGGCGGACTTCTCGTTGCGGTCAATGTGCCACATGTGTCGAATGCCATCCATGGCCTCCGCGAGGAACTGGTCACCTGCTTCATTCTGGGGTTTGTCCTCGTGATGTCGTCAGGGCACCTATGGCGACCACTTGCCGGTGACTTCCGGGATTGGTTTCGGGTGCCCATCGGGGACCGATGGCCACTCGCGGGGCGAAGTCTCGAGTGGTGGCGAATTGTCTTGGCAGGATTGGCCGGCGCAGGGGTCATACTCGTCCGCGCTGACATGGTTGTCCTTGTGGCGATGGTCGGTGGGATCTTCACCGCGATGTTTCGTTGGGGTTGGCGGACTTGGGTTCCGATAGCCGCGCTTGCTTTGGGTTTCGCGGCGCCGATGTACGTTGGGTACTGGGCCACGCAGGGTGACCCATTCTGGCCGGGAACGTATGGGGCGTCCGTAAACCGCAATCTTGAGTTCCCTGAACGCATGGGAACGCCGGGATTTCCGTCGGCGGCCGAATATGCTGCGAATTGGGCAGCAGGCCCGCTGATCTCACCGATAACGTACTTCTTCGGGTACCACACGCCGATGCAGTTTCTTGAGTACTCAATTGCCGGTTTTGAGAGAGTCTTCCGGGAAATCCTTTTTGCGGACCAACCGGTGTTGCTTGTGCTGTTCTGGGTTGGACTTGGCTTTGCAGTGGTTTCAGGACGATGGATCATTCCGTGGGGAATTGCGATGACGCTTCTCCCGTTCTACGCGTTCATGGCTGGCGTGCCAAATCCCTGGGTCTTTCCGGGCCGGTATGCGCATCAGGCCCTCCCATTTGCCACTCTTGCGGTCGCTTGGGCGGTATGCGGAGTGCCAATTATTGGGATATCGTGGTTCAATAGGCGGAAAGATCGAATCGTGCGAAGCGGTTCGGGAGGATGAAATGTCGACGACCGTGTCTGCGCCTGGTCCAGGATCAAAGGACGACGGCGACGCCAACCTGGCTCCGACCTCTGGCGAACCCTTGGTCACGGTCGCGGTCGCGGTAGCGTCGGAGGATGAGGACCGACTTCCAACGTTCCGGGAAATCGTCGACCTGATCATTCACCCTGTGGTGCTGCGTTCGTTTGCAATCGTCTTGGTCGCGACCGTGATTCTCGTCGGTTTGCGGGTTGTAACGTGGAACGAAATCGCGGATGGCGCCAGATCACGGTATGTCAAGACGGCCATCTTTGGTGGCGCGTCGGCGATGATGGTCTGGTTTCTGGTTCTTCTGCAAGTAGGTGCGCAGAAGCGGTGGCCGGTCTACTGCGCGGTCGCCGTGATGCTTGCCGGGGATGCCGTCCACTACGTGCGACTGGCGAACCCGATCGTGCGAGGCGGTCCGGTGGTTGCGTTCAATGCATCCTTTGCCTCCACGACCCCGCTTGACAGTCAATGGGAGGTGGAGACGGCAAATGGCGGGACTGCAAAGGTTGACGGTTCGACGGCGGTCCTGACGGCGGGGCCGACTGGCACGTCCTACATCCTTGCACGCCTACCCAAGGAACCGGATGTCAGAGAGTCGTGGTGGCTGCCTCTGGGTTTGGCCACGTTGGAGCGGGAAGAGACCCTTTCGTGGCGCGCGCAGATTGACCGAACCGGTGGCTATTTTGTCGTCACCGAGATCAAGCAACTTCTGATTCAGGCTGTTCCGTACGGGATTCACATCACGTACCCGGATGAGATGAAGCAGGCCAAGGGATACGAGATTCAGTCACAGGTGACTCTTGATGGCAAGATGCACGACTGGGAAATCATCCGTAATACGAGGGAGATCCGTCTCCGGGTCGACGGGAATGAGATCTGGAAGTCGCGATCACAGGGTCCGCTCGGCCAGTTGAAGGTCGGCGAGTCCAAGCGCGACGCGGCGCATGGCGGGACGGTAAAGGTGGAACGTGCCTCGTACCGCACTGTCCTGATGCGCGAACCGGCGGTGTAGCGCACCGGGTCGAGTTCATCTTATCTTGGTGCGAACCGCACGCTTCCTCAATACCAGGCGAGAATCGTCCGTCCAGCCTGATCGGTAAGCCTTAATTCGATGAGCCACCTGGTGTGGCCGGTTGGTCCAGGTGGCGCTATCCACTCCGTCCCGTCAAAGAACCTACTTGCATTTGGGTCGACGCCGGGACGGATGCTGTGGGTCCCGCAGAGACGAAGTGGCGGGGTGTGTGTCTGGCTTGCGGAGACCGTGACGGTTGCACCATCAACGCGGTCGAATAGGTCTCGTTGGATCGGTATCCGGTAGAAGCCTCCGCGGTCAGGACGCGGATGTGCCCCATAGGCGTCTTCCGCGCCGACGACCCGGGCAAATGTTCCGTTGCTAGTTGCGATTGTGACGGTCATCGCATCCAGTTGGTCGAGGATTGCCTCGGCACAGACAAGAAGCGATGTGTTGGCTGATTTGGAAAGCGCAGTCTTCCACGCGGTTTCGGAGAGAGAAAACCGGTGTTCGGCGACTTGACTTGTGTCTGCGATTGTTCGTGTCCAGTTCGGCGATGGTGGGTTCGACACTGGCTGGCCGGGCAAGCGCTGGGCAACGGCGAGGGTCAAGATGACGAATCCAGTCGCGAACTGGGTGCGTGCGCCAATCAGTCCCGAACCGGCGATAAGGCCGAAGCCGATGCTGACAACGAAGAACCCGCGTGCGATGGCAGTCTCCCATGGCGTGTCAACGATTGCGACCACCAAGGTCAATGCAGCGATGCCAGCCGACATGCGACCGATGTGACGGGGAATCACCAATTGTTCTCCTGCGCCTCGTGGAACCAGACGTTGAAGGTCTGATCGCCGGCGAGGTCAAGGTTGGTGAGGGTCGCGAGGCCCGCGATGACGACTGCACAGGCAACCAACCCAGCAGCCGTCCTCCAACGATCGTCTCGTGCAGTGATGCGCGTCGCGATCGCCTGGCTGATCATGTAGACGGAGGCACCCGCAAGAAGGTAGACCGCGGGAAAGGCGAAATACGCCGCGCGCGGTAGCCGGAACTGGGGCGAGAATGCGATCGCGGGGAGCAATGTGCCCGCGAGAATGGCTAATGCCCAGGTGCGGGATCTGCGGGGTGATGCGAAGATACCGATGATCGCGAGGATCCACCAGGGGTAGTAGAACGCGCCGATGAGGAGCCCCCTGATTGATCCGGCGTGGAGCTGCCAGCGCAGCGACCATCCACCTTCAGAGATGATCCGAAGCCAGATCCGGATCGCGCCTCCTGCAAGGTCGTTGTTCCCGCCACTAAAACGCAGGCCCAGCAGGTTCTCACCGACAACCTGCCACGCGGTCACGATTGCGAATGCACCAGCTGATACCGCGACCAAAGACTGCACGCGCATCCTTGGACCTCCAAAGATCCAGGTCATCAGAAGAAGCGGAATGTGTCCAAAGTACAGGAGGCCCGCGATGCCTGTCATCCACGCAGATCCTAGGACGGCTACCCAATGTTCGCGCCTCGTCTGGACCATGGACCACACGTTCATGCGGTCGAATAGCACCAGTCCTGTCACGAAGGCACCGAACGCAGCTGGGTGGGCTTGTGGGGCTGTGCTCATGAAGATGAACCCCTGACCGGTAGCCACCATGAGTGAGGCAAGTTCGCCCGTCCACGTCTGGGGCCACCTGTGTCGCCCCAGCCACCAGACGCCAATCGCACTCGCGTACCACCCCGCCAGGTTCACAAGGGCAAACGCCCAGTATGAGCCGAGCGGACGTTGCAGTAGGGAAGCCAGCCAAACATGACCTGCGCGCCGGTCGAACTCTCCCGATAGTGATGGTCGTTCGGCGGTGAAGAGTCCGACGAGGTTTAATAGGAAGAGGCCATCCCCTTGGGCAGGGTGTCCGTCGAGGACGGTCGCGTACCCGTCAGCAGCGGTCCAATCTTCCATACCTGCCTCGGGCCGACTGCTTGCAAGGAAACCGTTCCGCTCGCCGCCGTGAGTTCCCCATTCCGTGACGCAGATCAGTGCAACGAGGATTGCGAAACCCCAATCGCGATTGCCTGAGCGAAATCCATGGGGGCGCGGTGGTGAGTTCGGGTCCAATCGTTGGGCGTCGGGGCCGAACCAGCGACGAACTCCCGGAATGATCGATCCAATTGAGAGCGTCGCGAACACGGCTACCCAGATCGTTGCCCAGAGTGACACGGCCAGGTCGAGAAGGAGTGGAACCGTGCTGACAGAGTCGTCGGGTCGGACCGCATTGATTGCGATCCCCGCGATGGCAAACGCGCATGCGCCGGCCGCGAGGTCTCGCCTAGGGCCGAGTGGTTGCCGGTTCTGGAAGTTCATCGGGGTTCGATCTCATCTGGGTGTCTGATCCGCGCTCGATGCAATCATGACCCTGAACGGGTGGTGGATTGTCCCGATGTCTGCAACCAGTCGCTGACTAGCGGTTTGGCAGGGCGGGTACTGCCATCAGTACCACGCGCCGAACACGTGGCCACCGGGGCCCTCGAGACGCAGTTCGATCTGGAACCGTCCCTGACGGGTTGTCCACGGCGATATCCATGATGTTCCATTGAAGAAGCGGCTACTTTCGAAACCGGCAGTCGGTCGCGCCGTGATAGTGCCGCAAATCTCAAGAGGCAGGGTTGCCCGTTCGTCGCGTCGGACTTGGACATACAGCGAGGGCGAACCAGTGAACAGGCCACGTGGGACCGGTATTCGGTAGAAGCCGACGCTTTCTGGTTGTGGTCGCGGCCCGAACATCTGGGAGGTGTCGAGCGCACTGATTGCCGAACCGTTTACTGTGAGAACAAGTGTCTCGGGTGGTTCCAGACGACCACGGGCGCAGACGTAGATGAACGGCTGGCCGTCCGAAGCCCAACCTTGTTGCCATTGGTGTGTTCCGTATGGGGGGATGATCCGATGTGCGACTTCCTGGCGGGTATCGTCGACGATCTGGCCCCAAAGTGTTGATGGGGGGTCAGCGACCGGACGGTCGATCACGTTCATGGCGATGCTTGCCAAGAGGTAGGTTATTGCGCCGACCAATTGCACAAATGGGGCTGACCGGCCGGCAATCACAAGTGCGCCAATCCCGTAGATCGTTGCGAAGGTCAGTCGGGACACAAGGGCCTCGAATGTCGGTGCGATCAGTTGGATGGCAATTGCGGCAAGAGTGATGCCTCGGGCCATCATGATCAGTCGGGGATTCCAGCCTGGGCTGTTGACGCGAATGTCGGTCACCATTCGGTTCCCAGTGCATAGTGGAAATTCACCGCGAACCGTAGTGAACCGGTAATCAGGTCGCGGTTCGTGACCGTCGCAAGCGCCACAAGGATAGTGATGACGGTCGCGATGTATGCCTCCCGCCTCACCGGAGCGGTCCCCGATGCGAACGAGGACACAATCCTGGAACCTAATTTCGCGATTTCGTCGATGCCGACACTCGCGAGGAGCAGCATTCCGGGATACGCGAAGAAGGCCACTCTGGGAAGCTGGAAGCGCGTGGTGAAGAGAAGCGCCGGCGCGAATGCGGCGATCAGGACGACCATTGCCCAATTCCGTGCAATCCGTGGCGATTTCCACCATCCGATCGCCGCCAGGATCCACCATGGGTACCAGAACGCGCCAAGCATTGTTCCTCTGGGGCGCGAGTAATGTCCCCAAGCAGCGATGTCCTGAAGGCCACCACGGAATATGGTCACCCAATTGGCGACAGCCTCTGTCGCTAGGGCGCTATTTCCGCCAGAGAAAGATAATCCTAAGTACGACCCGATAATTTGCCAAATGGTAAGTATAGAAAGAGTTGTGAGAGTTCCTATCACCATCACCCGCCAATGTGTTCGTAAAGGCATCGCGAGCCATAAGTAAATCAGCGATGGAACGTGAACGAAATAGATCAATCCAGATGAGCCTGTGGCCCATCCGAACCGAACTGCCTTGCTGAATGGTGCGTCGAGTCGCCGATTTAGCAAAAGGTCGTGAGCGACGAGCAGAACCCCGAACAGTCCATACGCCACGGCATGGGGTTGCGGTGCAGTCCCCATGAAAATGAACCCTTGGCTAGTTGCCACTAGGACTGCCCCAATTAGACCGATTGATTGCTCGGACCAATTGCGGTTCCCAAGCCACCATACAGAGACCACGGCGAGCCACCAGAAGACTAGATTGGTTCCCGCAAACGCCCAATAAGTTCCGAGCCACGGAACGAGGAATGACACGAAATAGAGGTGACCCGCGCGCGCGTCAAACTCACTCGGTTCGGGAGGGGCGTCGCCCGTGAACATCCGCAGCATGGGGAGCAGGAAGGTCCCGTCGTTCTGAGCGATGTGGCCGTCAAGCAGCATCGCGTATCCGTCCGCGGTCAGCCAGGTGTCCTCGTTGGCCTCTGGGCGGCTGCTTGCAAGGAACGGGTTCCGGTCGTCGCGGTGCAGGTACCACTCAAGACTGCAGAGACCAAGCGCCGCCAAGAGGATCAGCACCGTAAGCGGTGTGACGTTCCCGGGACTTCGCTTTTCGGGGTTTGCGTCGGTGGCGGTTGATGGCGGAGACGCTTGACTGATCTTGAGGCTAGAGAACCCTGATGAAATCGCTATGAATAGGAACGAAAGCGACACAGTCAGACCAGTGGCGATGTCCGCCAGAGCGCCCCAGTCGGCGAGGTAGTCAGCGATCGGCAGCGCGTATATAAGGAAATCGGAAATTCCGATGGCGAGAGTAACCGACGTGAGCTCTTTGCGGACACGAAAGACGGTATCCGGCTGGGAAGGACTTGCTCCTCTCATGACCGGAAATCCGCCCCAAGAGTACTCGCGGCGCCCGACCGGAATAGCCGAAGCACCACCGTGCGGAGCTCTTCGGAATACCCGCAGTCGACAGACTCACCCAGCCGGGGCGTAGCTCGGAGGGTTCCGAAACGGTCGTTGTGACATCGTGTCATTATCGTCCTGAGGTGATAACGGATTGGACACGAACGATACCGCCAAACACGACCTGGCTAGGCATCCGCCGGTCTCCCGCCCTCCGATCACCATCCCGGGGTTCTACTTCGGAGGGTACGAGTGTTCCACCCAGTTGGATCGCCAAGGGGTGAGGCGAAACCTCGTCTCTGAGACCCAGCATGATCGATTCCTCGATGAGGACCTGGCGGCGGCTCGGGATCTGGGAATCGTGGTCCTTCGTGAAGGGATTGCCTGGGACAGGGTTGACGCCGGCGGCACCGTTGACCTTGGGCCAGTCCGGATCATCCGCGATGCGGCGTTGCGCCACGGGCAGAGGGTTATCTGGGACCTCTTCCATTACGGGTACCCGGATGACCTCGATCCGTTCTCTGGGGCATTCGCCGAACGGTTCGCTCAGTATGCGTCCAAGGTTGCGATCTATCTGGTCAACCTGGACGGCCCCGGACAGTGGTATACGCCCGTCAACGAACCGAGCTTCCTGGCCTGGGCTGCCGGTGAAGTTGGTTGGTTCGCTCCCTATGGGAAGGAGCGCGGATACGAACTCAAGATGAAGCTGGCACGAACGGCGATCGTCGGAATGGAGGCGATCCGAGCCGTCGATCCTGAGGCACGGTTTGTGAACGTCGATCCAGCTTGCCACGTCGTTGCGCCCAGTGACGCACCCGAGCTCACCGCTGAGGCTGCCGAATTCACGGGTTACCAATGGCAAACCTGGGACATGCTCGGCGGCCGCGGTTGGTCTGACCTTGGGGGTCGGGCGGACCTGCTCGATGTGATTGGAGTGAACTACTACCTCACGGGACAGTGGGAACACCGGCGAGGGGGATATCTTGCGTTTGACGATCCTCGGCGGCGGCCGTTCCGCGAGATGCTTGGAGAGGTCGCCTCCCGCTATCCAGGCCATCCGATCCTGGTGACGGAGACGGGTTGCTGGGGAGATTTGCGGGTGCCGTGGCTCAGGATGATCGCCGATGAGGTTCGGGCGGCTCAGGAAAGCGGCGTTCCGATCGCTGGGGTCTGCTTCTATCCACTGGTCGATATGACCGAGTGGCACGAGTGGCACTGGATGCATTTCGGCTTCTGGGACATGGAAGATCACGATGGGGTTCTCTGTAGAAGGCCGTTTCTGCCCCTCCACGAGGCATTCGCTGTGGAGCGGGACCGGACCGGCGCTGAGGATCAAAATCGCGCAAGATCGCACAAGATCGGCCAATATCGCGAAAAGGCTTGACAGCCGAAAACCGGGCGGGCTACCATAGAAGGGTCGCCAAAGCGGGAACGTAAAGGCGAAGCGGAAACGAGGGACCTGAAACGGTCTCTAGAGCGCAAGAAGCAACATGCTGAAAGCGCCGATGGTGTCTAAGATGCGAGAGCAGTCTTGGGAAACACGGTTCAGGACCCGGCGCCAGCCGAGACCAAACGCTGAGACGCACGCACCTTCACAACTGAAGCGTGGAAGGAAGCAATGCTTCCAAGGGCATCGCAAGATGCATCTGACAGCATCTGTCAGGATACGAGAGCGTTCTCGGCGATGCGCCGACGAACAGCTGAGTTCGGTTGCACAGAACTTGAACTCCGTCCAGTGGGACGGGGGCAGTTGTTATGGAGAGTTTGATCCTGGCTCAGGATAAACGCTGGCGGCGTGCCTTACCAATGCGAGTCGAACGAGTTCGGACTTCGGTCCGAATGAGTGGCGTCCGGGTGCGTGACACGTCGGTGACCTACCCATTTGTGGGGAATACCCTGCCGAAAGGTGGGCTAATACCGCATACGATCCCTTCGTCGCAGAAGGGATGAAAGCTCGCAAGGGCGCTGATGGAGGGGCCGGCGGCCTATCAGCTAGTTGGTGGGGTAAAGGCCTACCAAGGCAACGACGGGGAGCCGATCTGAGAGGATGAACGGCCACAGTGGGACTGAGATATGGTCCACAGCCCTACGGGGTTTAGCATGGAGGAATCTTGCGCAACATCCGACAGGATGGCGCAGCAACGCCGCGTGGGGGATGAAGCCGTTTGCGGTGTAAACCCCTGTTGCTCGGGAAGAAGTACCGTCGGGGAGAGCCTGACGGGAAGACGGTACCGGGCGAGGAAGCCCCGGCTAACTACGTGCCAGCAGCCGCGGTAAGACGTAGGGGGCGAGCGTTATCCGGATTTATTGGGCGTAAAGCGCGCGCAGGCGGACCGCAGCAGTGGCGTGTGGAATCTCCCGGCTCACCCGGGAGGGGTCATGCCAGACGGGCGGTCTTGAGGCAAACAGTGGGTCGCGGAACGGGCAGAGTAGGGGTGAAATCCGTAGAGACTGTCCGGAACACCAGAGGCGAAGGCGGCGACCTAGGTTTGAGAAGCAGTCGCGAGACTGTCCTGACGCTCAGGCGCGAAAGCGTGGGTAGCGAACGGAATTAGATACTCCGGTAGTCCACGCCCTAAACGATGGCCACTCGGTGTCGGGGGTATCGACCCCCTCGGTGCCTTAGCTAACGCGGTAAGTGGCCCGCCTGGGGACTACGGCCGCAAGGCTAAAACTCAAAGGAATTGACGGGGGCCCGCACAAGCAGCGGAGCGTGTGGATTAATTCGATGCAACGCGAAGAACCTTACCCAGGTTTGACATGGCACTGGTAGGGAGGGGAAACCCGAACGACCCGCAAGGGAGGTGTCACAGGTGCTGCATGGCTGTCGTCAGCTCGTGCCGTGAGGTGTTGGGTTAAGTCCCGCAACGAGCGCAACCCCCGTCTCCAGTTGCGTTTTCTGGAGAGACTGCCGGGCGAACCCCGGAGGAAGGTGGGGATGACGTCAAGTCCGCATGGCCCTTACGTCTGGGGCGTCACACACGCTACAATGGCCGGGACAGTGGGCTGCGATCTCGCAAGAGCTAGCTAATCCCCCAAACCCGGTCTCAGTACAGATTGTCGGCTGCAACTCGCCGGCATGAAGGCGGAGTTGCTAGTAACCGCGCGTCAGCATAGTGCGGTGAATGCGTTCCCGGGCCTTGTACACACCGCCCGTCACACCACGAAAGCCGGCAAGACGCGAAGGCGCTGGGCCAACCCCTCGGGGAGGTAGGTGACGAGCGTCGGGTTGGTGATTGGGGTGAAGTCGTAACAAGGTAGCCGTACGGGAACGTGCGGCTGGATCACCTCCTTTCTTACGGAGTGCAGTGACCCCACCCGACAAAGTCGTGGTAGGAGGCCTCACGACTTCCAGGTCGATCAGAGCGGCCGGCAGCCTCGGTTGTCCAGTACGTATCTGCCTGATCTCGCGGGCTCAGTCTCAATTCCTGCGCTTCCTTCCACGCTTCAGCGGTGGCGGTGACGTTAAGTCGCTGCGACCCTAGAGACGCCGGATCACTTTGTGGTCCGGCGTTGCACCTTGACAACCGGATACGACATGTGATGGTAGGTTTTTGCCACATCGCTGCCATTCGTTCCGACCCGCACATGCGAGGCAACGGGGCGGTAGTGGGCAGCTAGATGATGAGCGCACCGGCGCACAGCAGATGTGCCGGGCGTATGGTGATGATGTTGTTCGGACACTTCAATTGGTGTGACGCAACAACGGTTCGCAATGAGAAGGCAGATTGCCATTTTACGGGCAGACGGTGGATGCCTAGGCGCAGAGTGCCGATGAAGGACGGTGCAGGCCACGATAGGCCCTGGGTAGGCGCCAGCAGCCGATGATCCAGGGATTTCCGAATGGGGGAACCCGCGTGCGGTCATGCGCACGCATCCCGTATGGGAGGGGCACCGGGGGAACTGAAACATCTAAGTACCCCGAGGAGAAGAGATCACCGAGAGACCGGTAGTAGTGGCGAGCGAACGCGGTCAAGTCCAAACCGAGCGACGCTTAGTGGGTTCGCGCCCTATGCCCGCTTGGGGTTGTGCGGCTTGTTGGGGGGATCCCGCGAAGGGTCCCGCCTGGTTGGTGTACGTTGACGAGAACAGTCTGGAAAGGCTGGCCGGAGAGGGTGAAAGCCCCGTACTGGTAGTCGTACACACGGGTACAACGGGTTCGCGAGTACCACGGGGGAAGAGTAGCCCCGTGGGAAGCTGGGGCGACCACGCTCCAAGGCTAAGGTACGCTCTGCGACCGATAGGGAACGAGTACCGTGAGGGAAAGGTGAAAAGCACCCCGGCGAGGGGAGTGAAATAGTTCCTGAAACCGTCTGCCTACAGTCGGTACGAGGGCGGTGCCCGTAAGGGCTGCCTGAGTGCGTGCCTCCTGAAGAATGAGCCGGCGAGTGGATCGGCGTCGCCAAAGGCTAAGGACGGTGGACGTCTGGAGCCGTAGCGAAAGCGAGTGCGAATAGCGCGACTAGGTGGCGTCGATCCGACCCGAAACCGGGTGAGCTACCCATGGGCAGTGTGAAGGTTCGGTAACACGAACTGGAGGCGCGGACCCACCAATGTTGCAAAATTGGGGGATGACCTGTGGGTAGAGGAGAAATTCCAATCGAACCCGGAGATAGCTGGTTCTCCCCGAAATGGATTTAGGTTCAGCCCGATGAGTTGACACCCGTAGGAGGTAGGGATGCTGGATGTGTGCGGGCCCTTGGCGGGTACCAAATGCAACCAAACCGCGAATGCCTACGGGTGCGAGTCGGAGTGAGACGGTGGGTGCGAAGATTCATCGTCGAGAGGGAAACAGCCCAGACCGCCAGCTAAGGGCCCCAAGTGCAGGCTTTAGTGGTAAAGGAGGTCGGTGTGCATAGACAACCAGGAGGTTGGCTTAGAAGCAGCCACCCTTTAAAGAGTGCGTAACAGCTCACTGGTCGAGTGCACCGGCGCCGACAATGTAACGGGGCTAAGCCTGCCCCCGACGCTGCGGGTGTAGTCATTTGATTACGCGGTAGGGGAGCGTTCCACGGGCGTTGAAGGTAGATCGTGAGGACTGCTGGAGCGCGTGGAAGTGCGAATGCCGGCATGAGTAGCGTATTGACCGTGCGAACCGGTCACACCGGAAGCCTAAGGGTTCCTGAGGACGGTCCATCCACTCAGGGTTAGCCGGGCCTAAGCCAAGCCTAGTAGTAAGCTAGGGTAGGCGATGGACAACGGGTTGATATTCCCGTGCCACCATTAGATCGTTTGACCGATGCGGGGACCCGGTAGGTAGTTGCCCGCGAATCGTTGGCTTGTTCGTGTAAGCCTGTGACGCGCTGGGGAGCGAAGTTCTTCCTGGCTAAGGGTGAGACCCTGAGCGTGAGAGGGGATGCCGAGAGTGCGGCTTCGGCCAATCTCAAGGGGTAACGGGCCACGCCGGCAAGAAAAGCCGCTAGGGAGATCTTTTGGTGCCCGTACCGCAAACCGACGCAGGTAGGCTGGGATGAAGGTCCCGAGGTGAACGGGAGACCCTCAGCGAAGGAACTCGGCAAATTGGCCCCGTACCTTCGGAAGAAGGGGCGCCACTTGGTGTGTAGGCCCTCGCGGTTCGAAGCACCTGGGTGGTCGCAGGGAACTGGCTCAACCGACTGTTTACCAAAAACACAGGTCTCCGCGAAGTCGTAAGACACCGTATGGGGGCTGACGCCTGCCCGGTGCCAGACGGTTAAGAGGAGGGGTTCACGCTCTGAATCGAAGCCCTGGTGAACGGCGGCGATAACTATAATCGTCCTAAGGTAGCGAAATTCCTTGTCGGGTAAGTTCCGACCCGCACGAATGGCGTAACGAGTTGAGCGCTGTCTCCGCTGAGAACCCGGCGAAATTGCAGTGCCCGTGCAGATTCGGGCGTCCTGTGGCAGGACAAAAAGACCCCGTGGAGCTTTACTCCACCTTGCCATTGCGCCGCGACCGTGCATACGTAGGATAGGTGGGAGGCTTTGAAGGAGTGCTTTTGGGCACTCTGGAGCCGACGGTGAAATACCACTTTTGCGTGGCTGTGGCGCTCACGCGTTGAGCTATATCGCTAACGCGGACCCTGGCAGGCGGGGAGTTTGACTGGGGCGGTCGCCTCCCAAACAGTAACGGAGGCGCCCAATGGTCTTCTCAGCGCGGATGGTAACCGCGCTCCCTAGAGTGTACGGGCAGAAGAAGGCTTGACTGTGAGGCGGACGTGCCGAGCAGGTGCGAAAGCAGGGCCGAGTGACCCTACGTCCCCTAGTGGACGGGACGTGGATTAACGGATAAAAGCTACCCCGGGGATAACAGGCTTATCCTGCCCAAGAGTTCACATCGACGGCAGGGTTTGGCACCTCGATGTCGGCTCGTCGCATCCTGGGGCTGTAGTCGGTCCCAAGGGTTGGGCTGTTCGCCCATTAAAGCGGTACGCGAGCTGGGTTCAGAACGTCGTGAGACAGTTCGGTCTCTATCCGCCACAGGCGTTGGATACTTGACCGGAGCGGTCCCCAGTACGAGAGGACCGGGACGGACCAACC
>CAMDTO010000014.1 GCA_945907765.1 Thermoflexus hugenholtzii JAD2
GCCCGTGCGTGGTCAATCTGGCGTGCGGGTGATAGTGTTGCATCCGAAGGCCTCCTTGGCGGGTGTGGTGTCGTTAACCAGCACCGTACCGGGCGAGGCCTTCATGCCGTTCCCCCCAGCCCCTGTCAACAATGTCGTGAGAGACGACACCTAGGGTTCGATTTACTTTCCAGTCGCCTTGGGCAGGTCAATTTGCAATTGCAATGGACCCATCATGGTGCCAACAGTGGTATCGACGCTCTTCTCGCCCGCCCAGATGGGCGTGACTTCCTTTTGAAAGACGTTTTGGTAGTCGAGCATCTTGAAATTCTCGGGAACCGCCAAGGGACCAGGGCCTCCATCAGCTTCCATGAAGTCCTTGAACACTTTGAAGAGCGGCCGCTTGGCAAATTCCTCCCATGAATCCGGTCGGCTTCCGGGGATGTTTGTTTCGGGCATCATCTCGACGCCCTGTTCCTTGCTGACAAAGTGCTTCATGAGGTTCCAGGCGATATCGGGGTTCTTGCCCTTCGCGTAGAGGGCCCACATGTCAACGTGTCCCTGTGATCCGCGCTTGCCACCTGGCCCCTTGGGAATCAGCACGGCTTCAATCTTGAAGCGGTCTGCGACCGCAGCCTGATCGGCGCCGCCCCACATGCCAGTGGTCCACATGGCGATGTCGCCGTTCTTGTGATCGACCTTGTCCGCAGGCATGGGGTGGACCTTGTGTTTGTGCCTCAGGTCGTAAAGCCACTGGAGCGCCTGTTTGGCGGGGCCACGGTCAATCGCCGGTTTCTTGCCGAGGGACGGTGGGTCAAGCATCTCGCCGCCGAAAGACCTGATGAAGCACAGGATGGGCGGGTACACGGTCTCGGTATTGAGACCCCAAATGCCCGGTTTCGCCGCCATCACCTTACGCGAAATGTCAACCAAATCATCATAAGATGACGTCAGCGTCGGAGGTTGAACTTGTGTGGTCTCAAAGATGTTGACATTGTAAAAAAGACCGATATGGCTTGGATGCATGAGATTGGGCATGCCGAAGAGCTTATTGTCGACGAGGCGTGCAGTTTCAATCGCACGGGGGAAGTGTTGCTTGAGGTCGTACTTGTCCTTGGTTGTGTAGGGCTCGACATTCAGGAAGTGCCCCTGAGCCGCTAGCTCGAAGTAGGAACCCACGCCGGTACTCGCCCACACGACGTCCCCGAGATCGCCGGCGGCAAGCATTGCGATGAGTTTCTCGTACCCAGAATCCTGCACCAGTTCGACGGTGACATTCGGGTTCAGGTCGCTGAATTTCTTGGTCCTGACCGGGATGTACTTCTCGGTTCGGTGGTTCACCCGAAGAGTGACCGGCGCAGCGGCTTTGGTCGGCGCGGCGGTAGGTGCGGGAACCGCTGCTGCTGTGGTTGGTGCGGGTTTCGCCACCCCTGCGGTTGGTTGCGCCGGTGTCGCTGGTGCGTCCCCTCCGCACGCAGACATCAGCAGGCCGAGCGCGGCTGCGGACGAGTGAAGGACCGAACGCCGTGACCGGATCATGCCCAGATTCATGGTTGCCCCCTTACGTGAGCGGCAACATATCCGGAAGTGAACTGCACGTCAAAGCAGGGGAAGTCGATTATCTGCTCGTGTTTGTGGTCTTGTGAAGTACGCAATCGTCACGCCGACGCCGATCAAAATCATTTTCGGCGAACCGCGGCGCGCGTTTCCCACGCACCGCCACCGCTACCGCATCCTGTCTCTGCTGGGATGGGCAGAGTCGCCTCGGCGATCAGATTTGCGACGGACTCCGAACGCGAGGTCCAGTGCGGATCGCGGCTACATGACATGTGACGTATTCACGCCCACCAGTGGGCAAGCGGTCCTCTGAAACTCCGCACCCCTCACCCGACCGAGTAGTGGCGGACGGCGTCCATGTCGAACTCGCAGCCGAGGCCGGGCGCGTCGGGGACGGTTGTGTGGCCATCGGTGAAGGTCATCGGTGACGCCACCAACATGTGTTCACGCACCCAACTGCCAACCAGGTCACTCGGCAGGACGCATGCGTGGGCAGCGGCACAAGCGTGCAGGTATGAATGTTCGGCCACCCCAAGATCCACACCTGATCCATGCCAGACGTGTGATCCGTACGCCGAGGCCATTGACGCCATTCGAACGAAGTCGACCATTCCTCCGCCTAGGTTGAAGTGGTCACACGCTTCGGACTTGATGGCGTTCACGACATCGCGCGGATTGCCAAGGTGCAATGCCAGCGGCACATCAATCGCTGCCCGGATCTGCCGGTACCAATCCAGGTTCCACTTGGGGACCGGATCCTCGTACATCGCGATCGTTTGAAACCGCGCCAACCTTCGCGCCAGACCGATCGCCTCGACCGGGCGGTAGAAGCGCTCGTTCGGGTCGAGGGTGAGAGTGAAATCTGGTCCGGCGGCTTCCAGGATTGCCTGGATCCGAGCCTCCCACGGGTCGTCGATCGCACACTTCATCTTGAGACCGTGGAACCCGCGTGCCTTGGCCTCGCCAGCGGCCCGGCCGGCGTCATCCGGCGACATCTGCCCGATCCAGTAGTCGATGGCCACGCGGTCGCGCACTTTTCCTCCGAGGAGTGCATGGACCGGCAAGCCAAGGTGGCGTCCGACAAGGTCGAAGAGCGCCATCTCGAAGGCGTCGTAGGCCGGGTTGAGGCGCCCGGTTCCGTGCAAGCCTTCGAGCGTTCGTCCGGTCGGCGCACCCTCGGCCCGCCCGATGTCGATCGGCAGGTCTTGCAGCGGCATCCGCAACGGATCCAAGCCGATGAGCGAATGGGCGGCTGATTCCACGGCTGAGCGGCCAATGCCTCGGCCGGTCTCCCCGATGCCGTAGACGCCGTCATCGGTCTGCAGGCGGATCAGATGCTTTGGAACGTGGTCCCACGTGGCAGCCCCGAATTCGGGGCTATTTACGGTTCCTGGCCTAGCGCGCACCACGACAGTCCAGATCTCACATCCGGTGATCTTCATGGAAGCCCCCTTGACGTGCAGGATAGCCGCAGGGCGTGGTGCTCAGGCGCGGGTTCTGTGGGCCACCATGGGATGAGGGAGAGGTTCCCTGCCGGCCACGCACTAACCGCTTGCGCCCACTAGACGATGCGGGCGTCTCGAAGGGATTGGCGTACGGTTTCGGCCAGGATGCGGTACCCGAGTACTGTCGGATGCAAGCCGTCCGGGCCGATGTACTCGGGGTGTTCCCGTACCGGCCATGTTGTCCACAAGTCGATAAGGGTGACTTGGTGGCGTGCGACGATTTCACCAATCGCTGCATTCCATAAATTTGCAACGGTACGACGCTGTGTCGCGGGCAACCCGAGGTACCCCGAGTTGTCCGGAGAATCCGGAACGTTTCCCACGGCAATCTCGGCCGGCGTCTCGGATTTCAGGCGTGTTAGGAGCGCGTCGAGGTCGGTTCGGTACGTGGTTAGCGGGACACTTCCAAGGATGTCGTTCACGACCAGCCAGATGGTGATGAGATTCGGTTTCGCCTCGATAGCCGGACCAGTCTCGACGATGGCGGCTTCGCGCAATCGGATGCCCGGGATACCTAGGTTTACGACCCTCGTCGCCGGTGGAAGCAACCTGCCAAGGACCGGCACCCACCCATCACGTGACGGCTGTTCGACCCCTACCCCGGCTGCATCGGATGCGCCCATTGCCACGTAGGTGACTGGGCCCTTGATCTTGGCGTCCGCAATCGCCGGCGACGGTACTGGCCCGAATGCGGAGCACGCAAGCGTTGCAGGGAGTGCAAGTGATGCAATCCCGCCGGTAACGGTCGTCGCAAGAAAGCGTCGCCTTGATTCATTCCGCGACCCAGTTGGCATCACATCGCTCGTTCTCATCCTCCAATACTAGCCGTGTGCTCTCCCGGGTTTTGGGATACCGGGAGCAAGTGCCGTCTCTGTGACTTCACACCAGGCAGTGGTGCGAGGTTGGGATTTCGTGAAGTCGTTGGGTCTCTGGCACAATCGCCATGCCTGTCAGGTGATGTGCATCTGGCGGCACGGCTGCGCGGGCGGTCCGGCGGGTTCCGCGAGACGACGCAAACAAGGCAAACCAGCCATCAATCGCACGACCGGGCAGGGGAATTGGCCCGATGGTGGGACTGCTTGGATGCACGGAGGAGTGAGGCACTTGAAGAGTTCGCTTTCATCGTTCATGAAGCGTCCGCTGCTTGGCGCGTCGGCTGCCCTGGCGGTTGCCGGGTTGGCGCTGACGCCCATGCACGCGGCTATGCAGGGAGCGCCCTGCAAGGTTGCGCAGGTGTACACCAGTCCCACGAATGACAAGGGGTGGTCGTGGTCGCATGAGCAGAGTTTCCTTTCCATCAAGAAGGACATGCCGAGTGTCGACCTTTCTATCCGCAAGGACAGCGTGCCGGATGACAACAAGCAGGCCGTGATCGATCTGTTGGAGAGCATGGTCGCCCAGGGTGCCAAGGTTGTTTACACCACGAGCTTCGGATTCATGGAACCGACCCGTGAAGTCGCGCGCAACCACCCTGACGTCATGTTCTTCCACGCGTCCGGCTACCCGGACCCCTCGGACCCACCAAACATTGGCTACTACTTCGCCTCAATTGAGGAAGGTCGCTATATCACTGGTGTCGTGGCCGGGATGGTTGTGCCATCTGGCACCAACATCGGCTACGTGGCCGCATACCCGATCCCGGAAGTCTTCCGTGGCGAGAACGCGTTCGCGCTCGGAGTTGCGAAGACCAATCCGCAGGCGAAGATATTCAACAAGTGGACCTTGACGTGGTTCGATCCGAAGCTCGAGAAGGACGCCGCCGAGGCGACCCTTGGAGCGCCGATCAACGCGTTGCTTGTCACCCAGCATCAAGACTCGACCGCTGCGCAGCTCGCCGCTGAGGCTGCCGGACGCTATGGCATCGCCTACCACGCCGACATGAACGATTCCGCCCCGAATGCGACCTTGACGGCTGCAACGTGGAATTGGACCGTTCACAACAGGCCGACAGTCGAAGCCGCGTGCAGTGGTGCATGGTCTCAAGGTGGGAAGGTAGTCATTCCAGACCAGTGGCGTAACTGGAGCGGATCGTTCCAAGACGGCACGGTTGGCGTCGCGCCCCTGAACGAGGCTGCACTCGCCAAGCATCCGCGGGCCACTGAAATCAAGGACCGCTACGACGCCGAAGTCGCCGCGTTCAAGTCCGGCGAGAAGACCATGGTCACGATCTTCACCGGCACGATCAAAGACAATACCGGCAAGGTCCGCATCGATGGTGTGCCAGACATCGGAAAGTTGTACGACGATAACGGCATGTGGTTCGTAAGTAACGTCGTCGGTACCACCCAGCCTTGATCATCAGGTGACCGTTTGATGGTTGCCGTTTTCATGATGGCGGTCCTTCGGGGCACTCCTTGGGGGTGCCCCGACTCTTTTCCGGCTATGATCGCCCCATCGGTCCCGCGGATCTTCCCCGGGGCGAGCCCCGATGCGCGGCACTCACGTATGCTCAAGCAGCAGTCTCGACTGCCGATTGATGAATGCAACGATGCCTGAACCGATTGCGGCTGTGATGAACCCCGCACCCGCGCATGGCTCGGATGGAAATGCGGCCGTTTCCCTGACCGGCATTGTCAAACGGTTTGGGGATGTCATGGCGAGTGACGGTGCCAACTTCGAGGCCGGCCCCGGTGAGATCCATGCCCTTCTAGGTGAGAATGGTGCGGGCAAGACCAGTCTCATGAATGTCCTGGCGGGGGTGTACCGCCCTGATGCTGGACTAATCCGGATTGACGGCCGTTCGGTGTCAGTCGGATCACCTGAAGCGGCGAAGCGTCTGGGCATAGGCATGGTCCATCAGGAGCAACGCCTCGTGTCCCGGTTCACGGCTCCGGAGAACATTTCGCTAGGACATCGCTTTCCAAGGTGGTTCACGTTGCGTCGCCGCTTCCGCGACCTCGCTGGTCGCCTCTCAGTGGATTTCGGTTTGCCAATCGATGCCGAAACCCCGGTTTGGGCAATGCCCCTGGGTCGGCGCCAGCGCGTCGAGGTGGTGAAACTCCTGCACCATGGTGCGCGGATCATCATCCTCGACGAACCGACCGCAAATCTTGCGCCGACCGAGGTGGAGACCTTCTTTGACGCCTTGCGCGGTCTTGTCGGTGCAGGACGCACGGTCATCTTCATCACGCACAAGTTGGATGAAGTGCTGCGCTTCACGGACCGTGTGACCGTCATGCGGGGAGGGCGTGTGTTCCGGACCTTGGCGACGCGTGACGCGAGCCGTGAGGTCCTGAACCGCTTGATGGTGGGGGAGGCATTCACGGTCAATCAGCGGGATGTCTCGGCATCTCAATCCGCCAGTGAAACGGCGCATGACCTGTACGGTGGAGATATCCGTACCCGGGCGACGGCTACGCCAGGCGACGTGGTGCTGAAACTCGACCGGGTGTCGGTCAGTGACCCAACCCAACCGGTGAACCTTACTGACGCGACAATCTCGGTACGCACGGGCGAGGTCCTAGCGGTGGCGGGCGTCGCTGGAAACGGCCAGACGCAACTTGCCGAAGCAATCACCGGCCTCGTCACGATTGCATCGGGCAGGATCCAGCTAGGCGTCCGTGACCTCCGCGGACTTTCAGTTCGTCAGATCGCTGACCTTGGGGTTGCCTACGTTCCCGAGGACCGGCGTGAGGTAGGGCTTGTCCTTAGCCAGACCGTGGCGACAAACCTTGCACTGCGACGGTATGACCGTAAACCGCTGAACCGTTTCGGATTTGTCGACCGTGGGCAGATCAGGCGCGACGCGATCGAACTGATTGATCGGTACGGCATCCGACCCGCTGATCCCGATGTGGTGGTGGGGCGTCTGTCGGGTGGAAACCAACAGCGGGTGATCATCGCGCGTGAGTTTGCTGGTATGCCCCGGCTGATAATCGTCGACAACTTCACGCGTGGTCTCGATCCGCGGTCAACCCGGCAATTCACGGATGAATTGTTCGCACATCGTGACCGCGGGGCGGCGGTTATCTGGATAACCAGTGACTTGTCGGAGGCGCTTGAGTGCGACCGCATTGCCGTCCTGAACCGTGGACGTGTGGTTGCGGTCCTGGATCGTGGGGATGCCACCCGCGAACGCGTTGGCTTGCTGATGTCGGCGGGAATTGCCTCCGGGGTCCCGGATGACGTTCCGCTTCCCGGCCCGACACGATCGGGCACGTCTCATGACCGCACCGACACGAAGGTGTCGGCATGAGTGGGCGCTTCGCGGTTGGCACGCCGGGAGGAGTGGTTCTCCGGCGGACGCTCGCTTGGCTGATCGGCATGGGGGGTGCTCTCGCGATCTTTGCCGGATTTGTCATGTTCCTCGGCAAGGATCCCGTGGCCGTGATCATGGCAACGGTCAAGGGAGCTTTCGGCAGCCCGCTGGGGCTGAGCCGCACGATTGGCCGCACGATTCCATTGCTGCTTCTGTCGGCCGGCCTGATCCCGGCATTCCGGGCCCGGTTCTGGAACATCGGCCTGAATGGATGCATGCTCATGGGTGCGGTCGGGGCGACTGGGGTCGCGCTGTACATTCCAACCGGTTCACCCGAACTGACTGGGCTGCTGATGTTCCTTGGTGCAGTCGTGTGCGGTGCGATCTGGGCGCTAATCCCCGGCTTGCTGCGGTTGCAGTTCCAGACACCAGAGATCATTGTCAGCCTGCTACTGAATTATGTCGCGCAACGGATCGTCGACTTCCTGGTGTTCAGCGCATGGAAGAACCCGGCTGGTCGCGGATTCCCGGGAACTGCCAACTTCGAACAGTCACTTTGGCTATCCCGTTGGGACGTCACAAAGTTCGTCCTGCCATCCTGGCTCTCTCTGCCGGAAGGCTGGGGACCGCCGTTGCAGGTGTGGATGCGTGGCCTCGGCAATAGCAACATCCACACCGGGCTTGCCGTAGCGGTCGTGGGAGTCGTTGCGATCTGGCTGATGATGAACCGCACGATCTGGGGGTTGCGCATTGACATCGCCGGTCAGGGAGCGCGGGCGTCTCGGTACCTTGGACTTTCCACCGGTTGGGTGATCGTGCTGGTCTCGGTCATCGGTGGCGGGTTTGCCGGGATCGCCGGATGGAGCGAAGTGGCTGGGCTAAACCACCGTCTGGAGGCGGGCATCTCACAGGAACTCGGTTACACCGCAATCCTGGTGGTTGCGCTCGGTGCGTTGCGTCCCGGGTTGACCGCAGGCGCATCCGTATTGGTGGCCGGCCTTCTCATCGGTGGATCGCAATTGCAAGTCCAATTCAGCTTGCCGGTAGCGATGGCTGGGGTCCTGCTTTGGGCAATCCTCTACGGTGTCATGAACGCCCAGAACCTGGCCGAGCGATGGGCGCGTCCGGGGTTTCGCACGCCAGCCGTGCCTCCATCCCCGACAGGAATTCCCGGGTTCGTCGGCGTGGCGACGGAAAAGGACTGACCGACCGATGGATGTTGCGTCACTAAGTGCCTTCTTGGCGGTGGTCGTCAGCTCCGGCGCGGTCCTGTTGCCGGCAACGCTTGGCGCGATTGTCACTGAACTTTCCGGTGCGACCAACCTTGGCGTGGAAGGGATCATGCTCTTCGGGGCGATGGTTGCGTATGGAACTGCTTACACAACCGGTGATGCTGTCCTGGGGGTCATCGCCGGGTCGCTTGCCGGTGGGCTGCTGTCGCTCACTCATGCGATCCCGGTTGTCTATGGCCGGCTCTCACAGGAACGGCAACTTGTCCTTGGCCTGATCCTCGTATACCTAGGCGATGCCCTCAGCCGGCTCCTCGGTACGCCGTACATCTCCAAGGCGTCAAAGGCGCTCGACGTCCGTTGGGTTATCCCAGGGCTCAGTGACTTGCCACTCTTTGGCGAGGTGCTGTTCCGCCAGTATGGCCTTGTCTACTGGGCCTACGGTATCGCCGTTGTCCTGACTTTCGTCCTGTATAAAACCCGTTTGGGCCTCCACCTGCGGGCAACCGGCGAAGACCCAGCTGCTGCCGACGCCGCTGGCATCCGGGTCGACCTCTACCGGCTTGGCGCGATCTTTGCCGGTGGCGTCCTGATGGGGTTTGCCGGGTCAGTCCTTTCGCTCACGGTGGTTCGCACGTGGACGGAGGGAATGACGCGCGGGCGCGGTTGGATCGCACTGGGTCTCGTCACCTTCGCCACTTGGAACCCGCTCTGGGCGATAGCCGGAACGTTGCTCTTCGGTGGGTTCGAGGCTGCCCAATTCAGGTTGACCACGGATATTCCCGGTGCCCAGTACCTGCTTGGCATCCTGCCCTACCTCGCGCCGATCATTGCCCTTCCGATCGTCGGTCGCAGGCTTGCACGGCGACGGGCGGGTGCACCAGCGGGTCTGGGCCGGCCATACCTGCGTGAAGCGCGGGGCTGACCAAGAGTTTTCAGGCGCTTGGGTCGTCAATGGTTTCCGCGCTCTCATCATCATCGTTGTCGACGATGCCGGCAACGACCGTCGCTGGTAGCGACACGGTGAACATGCTGCCGGCATTGAGACTACTCTCGACCGTGAGTGTGCCTGCGTGCGCATCGGCGATCCAGCGGGCGATTGCCAGGCCAAGCCCGCTGCCGGTCGTGTGGCGGGCGCGGTCGGCGCGGTAGAACCGCTCAAACACGTGGGGCAGGTCATCCGCCCCTATCCCGACCCCGGTATCAATCACGCTGATCTGGGCGGTCACGGTGGCCGGTACATGCGTCTGGTTGGTCCGCACGGGATAGGGCAGCGCTCGATCGGCCGAAAGCCTCGACGATCCGGATACAACTGAACGGAGGGCAAGACTGACCGATCCGCCGTCTGGCGTGTACTTGAGCGCATTGTCAGCGAGCGCAAGGACGAGTTGTCGCAGAGAGTCCGGGTCGCCCTCAACCATCAGGTCACCGTCGCCGGTGTACGGTACGACCGACACCGTCAGGCGTCCGGCGCCGAGTGTTCGAGCCTGGAAACCGACTGACTCCACAAGGGGTCGAAGCATGACCGGGCGTCTGACGATTGAAAGGCCGGCATCGGCGCGAGCCAACGTCAGGAGGTCCGTGACAAGGCGCGACATCCGGTCCGCTTCGCTGGAGATCTGCGTCACCATCTCGCGTGTGTCTTCTTCAGTGACCCCGGCGCCACGTGCCATCAGTTGTGCATTGCCCCTGATCGTGGTGAGGGGAGTGCGGAGCTCGTGCGATGCATCCGCAACGAAGCGTCGCTGTGACTGCAGCATGGCTTCAAGGCGGGAATTGGCGCGCTGCACGGCTGCGAACGAGTCTTGCAGCCGGTCAAGCATTGCGTTAAAGGTTGTGGCGAGGCGACCAACCTCGGCAGCACTCTCGCTCACATGGTCCGAGAGTCGCCGGTTGAAGTCCTGATCGGCTCCGATTGATCCGGCCTCACGCGCAAGGTCATCAATCGGGCGGAGGGCACTTCGTGCGACGACCCAGGCGAGGATGGCACATACAATGAGGACGATCCCGCCAACGCCGACCAGGACGATCTGAAGACCACCAAGGACGAGTTCGGTCGGTCCAAGCGGGCGGGCGACCAACAGGACGCCAAGGGTGTCTCCGCGCCACACGAGTGGCGCCGCGTGGACACGCAGTTGCACCTGTTCCACCGTCACTGTTTCGAAGAACACCTCCCCACGCTGTGCGGCTGCGAGTGCGCCACGCGATACTTCAAGGGTGACCCGCCCGAGAGACGCGGATCGAACAATCGTGCCGTCAAAACCCGTGACCTGCACCACGGCACCGCCAGCGGCGATCGCATCGACATCAGGCAACTGGATCGAGAGGCCGTCTGGAGCGGCAGTCACCGTGATTGATGCGATGACGACCCGCGCGCGGTCTGCGATCGCGCGGTCCACCTCCAGGCTCAGGGATCTGTCAAGCGTAAGGTAGACCAGCGTTCCAGACAGGACGAGCCCGGTCGCGAGGAGCGCGGTGGCAACGGCTGTCAGGCGAAGACGAAGGGTTGGTCCGTACCGGGCGGGTCGTCCGGTGGTGTTCACGGGCTCGGTTCGCGCAGGACGTAGCCCACGCCACGCACGGTGTGGATCAGGCGTGGAAGGCGCGTGCCCCCAGAACCAGGCAGGGTTTCCAGTTTGCTGCGCAGATACCCGACGTAGACCTCGAGGACATGGGTGTCAGCATCGAAGGTGATGCCCCAGACAGCCTCCAGCAAGCGTTCACGGGTCAGCACAATGCGGGCGTTCCGGATGAAGTAGGTCAGGAGTTCGTACTCCTTGGTGGTCAGTTGCACGTCCCGTATGCCCCGGCGCACCTCGCGTGACGCGGTGTCCACCGACAGGTCGGCAAACCGTAGGGTGCGCTCGTTATCCGGTTCACGACGGCGACGCAGGGCCCGCAGGCGCGCTGTGAGCTCCTCGATTGCGAATGGCTTGACCAGGTAGTCATCGGCGCCGGTGTCCAAACCGCGTACACGGTCGGCAACTTCGTCGCGGGCGGTAAGCAGAAGTACCGGGATCATTGTTCGCTCGCCCTTGCCCGAACGTACCCGTCGCAGGACTTCGACACCGTCGTACCCGGGAAGCATGATGTCCAGAATCACGAGATCTGGCGACAGTCGCTCAATATCCCGGTTTGCATCGGGACCATTGGACGAGGTCTCCACGTCATATCCCTCGAGCGTGAGGGCACGTCGAAGCAGGGAGGTGATATTCGCATCGTCGTCGACAACCAGGACAACAGGACGCGCGAGTGGTGATCGTGAGGTCATCTTTAATGCCCGCAAACCGAGGAGGCACTGTCCCAAGACCGTCACCACCCCGATCGAGTTGCGTCAAGTAGGGACACCAATCGCCCCGGCGACTGGAGCAGTGGCCTGGCCTGAACCCGGCACGCCAATGCTACGGCACCTCGTGACTCATATGTGCGCTGGGTGCTTCCAGTGAGGTATCGACGGGTCAATTGCCCTCGACCCGAGTGTTGTGTCCCGCGACTGTCGGTAACGGACCCAGAGCCGTTTCACCAAACAACGCCCCGGGTTCTCTATCCTAGGGGGATGGATTTCGGCGTGCAAGGCGCCCGGGTCGCAGCGGCGCGGAGTGTCCGCGTCAACTCGATTGGTCCGGGCGTACGCAAGGGATGCAGGGAGGCGGTCTCGGACCGGAATGGGACGTGGCCGAAAGGGCTGAATGGACATCCAGACACTTGCCGGGCTCGTGGCGGTCATCGCCTTGGTTCTGGCTAACGGCTTCTTCGTCGCGACCGAGTTCGCGATCGTTGCAGCGCGACATAGCCGGCTTGAGCAATTGCGGAACGAGGGCGTACCGGGCGCCGGTGCAGCACTCAAGATTGTTGACCAACTCGACCAATACATCGCGGCGTGTCAGTTCGGAATTACGCTGGCGTCACTCGCCCTCGGCTGGGTCGGCGAACCTGCGATTGCCCATATCTTTCTCGGGCTGTTCTCTGGGATGGACGGTTTAACTGCCGTTGTATCGTCACACACTCTGGCCAGTGGCATAAGTTTCGCGCTCATCACCTCGATGCATATCGTCCTGGGTGAACTGGCTCCCAAGGGCTTGGCTCTGCAGCGCCCTGAAGTGACGGCCCTTTGGGTTTCTCGCCCAATGACGATTTTCACCGTGGTCTTCCGATGGCCAGTGGTCTTGCTCAACAGCATCGGTAACGGGATGCTTCGGTTGGCGGGTCTCAATCCCGCCTCGGGCCATGAGATGGTCCATTCCGTCGAGGAGTTGCGCCTCCTGGTCACCGGCAGCCAGAGGGCGGGTGTCGTTGAGGCAAGCGAAGCACGGATTGTCGCACGGGCGTTCAGTTTTGCCGACATCACCGCAAACATGGTCATGACCCCGCGGACGGAAATCGACAGCATCCCGATCGAGGCTTCGCGTGCCGAAGTCATAAAGGCTGTGATCCGGAGTGGGCATCGACGCATTCCCGTCCGGGATGGCTCGATTGACCGGGTTGCGGGGATCCTTCATGCCCACGACGTCCTGTCGGTACTCGCTAGCGGACCTGATGCGCCGATCAATCTCCGGTCGCTCGTCCGCCCTGTCCTTGCCGTGCCTGGATCCAAGGGTATTGATGACTTGCTCGATGAGATGCGCGGTTCTCGCCAGCAGGTCGCCATCGTCCTCGATGAACACGGTGGCACCGCTGGTTTGGTGACCTTGACGGATCTTCTGGAGCCACTCGTCGGACATTTCCTGGAAGAGGCGGTTCGGCCCGGTGATGCGCCGGAACCTCCTCCACTCGCGCGTCAGGACGACGGATCCATTCTGATTGACGGACTGCTTCGCTTGCCTGAATGGGAAGAGGCGATTGGCACGATGCTGCCTGCCGGTGACCACGAAATTGCCGATACGGTTGGTGGTCTGATCATGGCGAGGCTGGAACGCATGCCGGCAGTTCTGGACCGTGTTGAGATCGGGGGTCTCCTCCACGAGGTTGTGGCACTCGACGGACGGCGGATCGACCGCGTCCGAATCCTCAAACGGTCAACTAAGGCGGACAAGTTGCCATCGACCGCATCGTGAAATCCGAGGGTTTGCCCGGTCGCCTGGAGTACATCGTGACGGAAGTCGACCTTCCTGAATCCAGTATCGGCGTCCGGTTCAGGACTTTTACGGCAGATGACCTGCCAGCATGGGTGGGACTCCACGCCCGCATCTTGCCCGAACACGCACAGGACTTGGCGGATGTGGTCCATCGCGAAGCGACGTGGGACAGCGTGCGCTTTTGGCGGAATCGCGTCGTAGCGTGCATTCCGGGCGGCCGAGTGATTGCGGTCGGGTTCATCGAGCACCTGCACTGGCAGTTCCATCCGGACCGATATGCAGTCCGGGTAATGGTCGACCCAGACCATCGAAATATGGGGATCGGTTCGTCGCTCCACTGCTGGATCCTCGGTCAGGCGAGCGATCGAAATGCCTGGTCTCTCAGGTGTGAGGTGCAGGAACACGACGACCGCTCCGTTGGGTTTGTGACACAGCGCGGATACTTGGAAGCACAGCGCAACTGGGAGTCCCGCCTCGACGTGACTGCGTTCGACATGAACCATTTCGGGACCGCGGAAGGCCGTGTGGCCGGTGCGGGGGTCAGGTTGACAACACTCGCTCGTGAGTTGGATCGTGCTGGCGTTGCCGGGCGGGATGGTGTCCTTCGCGCGGTGCATCATGTTGATTGCGAGGGGTCAAGGGATGAACCTTCACTTGATCCAATCACGCCCGCGCCATTCGCGAGATGGGTTTCAGAGGTCGTCGAGGCACCTGATGCGCTGCCTGACGCGTTTTTCCTGGCTGAAGACGACGGGCGCTATGTTGGCTTGTCGGCAATGATGCAGAGGCGAGCGACCCCGGGAATACTTGGTCAAGGGTTCACGGCCGTGGTGAAGTCACACCGGGGCCGAGGGGTCGCTATGGCGCTCAAGGTGCGGACGGTGGCGTATGCACGGGCGAGTGGCTACCGTGAGATCGTGACGTGGAACAACTCGCGAAACCGTCCGATGCTTCGGATCAACGAGGCAATGGGTTTCGTGAAGCAATCTGTCTGGATTGAGTACACCTTGCAATTGCGTGAACCCGATCATGGCCAAACCGGACCGTCGGTGATCCCGGGTGCCGATGGTCCGCTCCCTTGACCATTGACCCGGGACCCGAACCCGTTCACGAGGCGGACCGCCAACGGGCGCGAATGGACCGCCGGCTTGCCGTCGGCGGGTTCTCAATCCTGATTGGCGTCGGTGGCTTGATCCTGTTGGTGATGTATGGCGGTATCGCAGCCGTCGTGAGCGGGGTGATCATCCTTGGGGGTGCACTTGTCCTTTCGGGTCTCTGGTTCCTGCTGTCACTCATGGAGTGGTGGGCAAATCGGCCAAGTCCGTGAGTCTCCGCCAGCCCGGGAAATCAACTGCGAGCAAGAAGCCCACGGATTTCGTTCGCTGGGCCATCACCTGCGAGGGTGCGCAGGACGACTGTACGGAGGGACGTCCGTCTTGTCTCGAGTGCTCCCCACCCGACCGTGCGTTCTGTTGACGCTTCACCGACTTCAACGATCCGCAATTGTGTGGCGGCGATCGCAGCGATCATAAGTGCATGGGCGTCCACTTCATTGATCCGCGACGCCAAGTCACCGCCGTGTATATCAACCAGATGTCGCGCAAACTGTGTCACGGATGCGGGTGTGAGTGCGGTACGGAACTTTCCGCGCGGGACGCCGGATTGAACCGATATTGCATATTGCGCGAAACGGCGCCCCGGCCAGTCGTAGCCAATCGTCCCTAAGTCGATTAACGTGAGGCTGGGATCAAGGTCACCTACGACGACATTTGATGCGTGGTAGTCAAGTGGACCCACAGTCAATGGTGCGCCCAGAGCTGTCTTGAAAACCCGGGCCATGACCGTATGCCATTGCTCAGTAACCTCGATGGAGAACAACCAGGCGAGCCCGTCGACCGCATGGATTGCCCATGGTTCGAAGAGCTCCAAAGCCATAGCCCTCGCCGCCGCGGGGACGCCCCGTTGGGTGACTTGTGCGAATGCCCGTTCAATCTGGCCAACCGCATTTGAAAGTCGAAGGCCAGTATCGTCAATTTCCTGATCATCACATTCGCCGAGGAACGCGTCGAGCGTTCGTGTCCCAACCCATTCAGTCGCTAGCCATGCCGGGTCTTCACTCGTCAGGTCTGTTGCGATCACGAACGGAACGGGACACGCGGCGTTTGCAAGGAACCGCAGGGTTGCGACTTCGCGGACTAGAGGTGCCGACGGATTGCCAAACTTGACAGCGAACGACGATCTGGTCGCGGTTTCGACCTGAATGACCCGTCCTGACACACGCCGCATTCCCGAGATCGGCGCGTTGGCATGTGCCTCGATTGCCACCGAGATGGCATCCCAATGGCCATGCAAGTCTGGTACATGTGTGGAGATCGAAGTAAGCGACCGTGCTAGGTCCCATTCTCCGGCGTCTGGTCGTGGGAGGGTCACTGTGGTCTGTGGTTAGGTCAGTGACGGGCGGGAGGGTGGGAGGTGGTTCATCAGGTCTGCCATTTCGATCGCGGTGACCGCAGCCTCGTACCCCTTGTTGCCAGACTTGGCGCCAGACCGGTCCATTGCTTGGTCGAGTGTCTCGGTCGTGATGATCCCGAAAATCACTGGAACTCCAGTGTCGATCGACGCACGTGCGACGCCGGCCGCAGCTTGCCCCGCAACATAGTCGTAGTGCGAAGTCGCCCCGCGGATCACCGCACCCAGGCAGACCACGGCAGCGTAGTTCCCGGAACTGGCAAGTCGACGCGCAACAACGGGGATTTCAAAGGATCCTGGCACCCAAGCAACGTCGATCCTTGCCTCATCAACGCCATGGCGGACGAAGGCGTGAAGGGCACCAGCAAGGAGCTCCTTGGTGAAGAACTCGTTGAACCGGGCCACGACTACCGCGTAGCGCTGTCCCTCGGAGGCGATCACCCGGCCCTCAAATGTCTGCCCCATGATGCTCGTGTCCCTCCGCGGTCCTGATGAATTGTCCCAAATGAATGATGTCGCTTGCTAGAGGCGCCACACGTACGGTGGGTTTGCCTCAGGTAGCCCAGTGATAAAAGTGTCGGCGAAGCGCTCGGCAACCTAACCGGCGGTCGTCGCATCCGGAAATGAAAATGTGGCTAGATGGCCCATACGATCTCGCTTGGTCTCGAGATACCGGATATTGTGTGGATTGGCATGCACCGGAATTGGAAGTTGGTCGGTCACTTTCAGGCCGTAGCCCTCGATCGCAACGAGCTTCTTGGGATTGTTTGTCATGAGAACCATCTGCGAGACACCGAGGTCCGCAAGTATTTGCGCTCCAATTCCGTAGTCCCGCTTGTCTTCAGGAAACCCGAGGCGCAGGTTTGCATCGATCGTGTCGGCACCTTGATCCTGCAAGACATACGCTCGAAGCTTGTTGTGAAGGCCAATCCCACGGCCCTCCTGGTGCAGGTAGACGACGACTCCGGTGCCCGCCGTTTCAATCCGCTCCATCGCCCACTGAAATTGCTGTCCACAGTCGCAACGCAAACTGCCGAACGTGTCTCCAGTGAGGCACTTCGAATGCATCCGCACCAGGACAGGTTCCTTCGCGTTCCGAAGGTCTCCCTTGACCAGGGCGACGTGCTCCTCTCCGGTAATCGTGTCCAGGTACGCATGGGCAATGAAGTCGCCTGACGCCGTCGGCATCGGGACTTCCACAACCTTGCGAACGAGTTGCTCGTGGTGACGTCGGTATGCGATCAGGTCGGCAACCGAAATGATCGGAATGTCGTGCCGTTCACTGAATTGTTCAAGGCTTGGCATCCGCGCCATGGTTCCATCGGCATCCATGATATCGCAGATGACGGCGGCCGGTGCCAGTCCCGCAAGGTTGGCGAGATCTACCGAGGCCTCGGTCTGACCTGCACGAACGAGCACGCCGCCTTCACGGGCGCGCAACGGGAAGATGTGCCCAGGCCGTGCAAGATCTTCGGGCCGTGTCGCCGGATCGATCGCCGTACGGATCGTGTGCGCGCGGTCCTTCGCTGAAATCCCGGTTGTGACCCCGCGTCTCGCCTCGATTGACACGGTGAATGCAGTGCCCATCGATGAGGTGTTCTCGGACACCATCATCGGTATCCGGAGATCATCAAGACGCGCGCCACTCATGGGAAGGCAGATGAGCCCTCGCCCGTGGGTGGCCATGAAGTTGATCGCTTCTGGCGTCACCAATTCGGCAGGGATGCACAGGTCGCCCTCATTCTCGCGGTCCTCATCATCGACGATGATGACGAACGAACCCGCCTTGAATCGTGCGATCGCGTCCTCAATCGATGCAAGTGGCATCGCGTGAACCTCTACTTTCCAATGATGTGATGACGTCCGGGGTGCCCAGCAGAGCACCGTTGCGAGGGGGTTTGTCGTTAGTGAAGCCCTGCCGACGCTTACTCCGGTCCTGTGGGTCGAGATACGTGCGGCAAGTCTAGGCGGTACTGCCTACGACTGAGGGAGGCAGCGCGGCTTCGACTGCCCGGGCAACATACTTCGCAAGGATGTCCGCTTCGAGGTTTACCGTCGCGCCAACCGGCCGTTGTGACAGAAGTGTCACGTCCAATGTATGCGGGATAAGCCACACATCGAACCAGTCAGCGCCGACATTCACGACAGTGAGACTGACGCCATCGACTGAGATCGATCCCTTGGGGACCAGGTAGCGGACAATTTCGGGGGGGGCGGTAAATGACTGCACGACCGCGTCGCCTTCGGTCCGACGGTCACGGATCGTGCCCGTTCCGTCCACATGCCCCTGCATGAAGTGGCCGCCAAAGCGTCCGCTAACCGCGAGGGCGCGTTCGAGGTGAAGCCGGTCCCCAACCCCGAGGTCACCAAGGTTGGTGCGCCTGAGCGTCTCGAGTGTCGCCTCAACGGCAAACGTCCGCTCGTCGCGCGTGACAACCGTCAGGCATGCGCCGTTCATGGCAATGCTGTCGCCGACGCGCGTGCCTTCAAGTGCAATCGTGGCCTCAATGGTCAGACGCGCACCATCGGGCGTCACCGAAATCTGGCGTACCGTGCCCGTCTCTTCAACGATGCCCGTGAACATCCGGGGAACCTTCCCTCTACGTGGCAGGACGGATTGGCCTGTCTGGACCGGCTTCCGGCCAGGCAATCGCCGAAAGTGTCCCGTAAACGAGTGTATCAATGCCGAGCTTTGTTACGGACGGCGTAATTAGGTGAAAGGCTTGGGCAAGTGCGGACGCGCCAGAGCCACCGATTGCACCTGGTGCGCCCCGACCTCCGATGATCATGGGTGCGATGACGGCCGCGACGGCGTCGACGAGGCCCGCATCAAAAAACGCACCATGGATCGTGGAGCCACCTTCAATCAGCATGCTCGTGACACCGCGGTCAGCGAGAAGAGCCAGGACGCCCTCCGGCTGAGGTCGTCCATTGTGTCCGCCGGGCACCGCAACGACCTCCGTTCCCGGGCTGGACAGTGCAGTGCGACGGGATGCCCAGTCAGTGGTCCCGTCGTCGACCCCGAGAATGAGGGTGTGTCCGGGAAGCGCGCCATTCACGACCCGTGAGGTGGCCGGTGTGCGCAGAGACGTATCCAGAATGACCCGAAGGGGATGGTTTGCTTCATCCCCATGGTCTAGCCGACGGGGACGGACGCCGGATATCATCGGATCCTGGGACGTCGTTCCGTTTCCATCAAGCCTTGTCGTAAGCGACGGGTCATCAGCAATGACTGTGCCAACCCCAACCAAGATGGCGTCCATGCGGTCTCGCACGCCGTGCGCCCACCTGCGCGCCTCGGGACCGGTGATCCATTGGCTTTCGCCTGTGGCAGTCGCAATCCGTCCATCAAGACTGCACGCGAACTTGGCCACAACGAACGGAAGTCGATTGGTGACCCATCGTGCGAACCCCGCCATGATCGCCCGTGCTTCGGCACCGCCCTCGCCAACAATCACAGCGACACCTGCTTCGCGAAGACGGGCAACTCCACGACCGGCAACGCGGGGGTTCGGGTCGAGCGTCGCGACGTGCACGCGCCGAATTCCCGAAGCGATGACTGCCTCGGTGCATGGTGGCGTGCGACCGTGGTGATTGCACGGTTCGAGCGTGACGTACATGGTTGAGCCGGGCGTGCCAGAGTTGGTAACGGAAGCGAGTGCGACCGGTTCGGCGTGGGACTGCCCGTACGGTCGCGTTGCGCCCTGTCCGATGATGACGCCGTCGCGGACGATCACGGCCCCGACCGAAGGATTGGGACTGGTTCGACCGAGCGCACCCGCCGCCAAAGACAGGGCTCGTGCCATGAAAGGGCCGGTTATCACGGGGCCATGTCACCTTCCGGCCACGGTTCGAGGGTGGCCATCGTCTCGATGGTCTCGCTCCCACGTGCGATGGTCAGGGTGACCCTGTCGCCGGGCCGGTAGGTACGGTCCAGGTACGCGCCGAAGGCGTCCATGGTCTCCACTGGTGCGCGGTCAACAGCCGTGATGACGTCACCCTTTCGGAGACCGGCCCTTGCGGCGGGACCGACACCGACAACCGATCCAATCGCGACGCCACGGGAGACGGTCACACCAAGTTCACGAGCGCCCGATGGCGTGACATCCTGCCCCGAAATGCCAAGCCACGCATGCCGGATGTGTTCTCCGGCAAGCAGGCGGTCGGCAAAGCGCTTGACCGATGATGAAGGCACGGCGTAGCCAATCCCTCCAAAGCCAGTCCGCCCGGCAGTGCGCTCGATGGCATTCGTAATCCCGATCACCTCGCCAGCAGCGTTGAGCAGCGCACCACCCGAGTTGCCCGGGTTAAGGGTTGCGTCAGTCTGGATGATGTGTCGCATCGGCCGGTCGCCATCTCGAAGGGTGCGTCCAAGGCCGGAGATGACCCCGACGCTGATGCTCCGATCAAGGCCGATCGGGTTCCCTATGGCTATCGCCAACTCGCCCGGACGCAGTTCGTCTGAGTCACCAAGGGTCAGCGTTTGCAGGTTCGGTGGGGCATCTTCCAGTCTGAGGAACGCGATGTCGTCCTGAGGATCCCGGCCGAGCATTGTCGCTATGAGACGGGTGTGATCAAGCAAGGTCACTTCGATGGACGTCGCATCGCGCACGACGTGGTAGTTGGTCAGAACGGTTCCGTTTGGCGAAATCAGCACGCCAGATCCGGAACCGCGGCGTTCACCCCGAATGGTCGTGATTTCGACAATCGACGGCGACGCACGTTCGTAGATCCCAGTCACGAGTGCACGGTCGTACAGCGCGTACTTGCCTGGTGACAGTGGGGTTGGAATAGCACGAACCGGCATTGCCACACCGGCGCGGCGCAAGAACGTTGCCATTTGAGGTGGAACTTTCGCGTCGGTGGCCCACACCGCGGTGCTGCCGGCCCCGGCGCCAACCGAAAGAAGGAAGACGACGATCGCAAACCACACCAGACCGCTGAATGCAATCCGGGCAAAGCGTAGCGCGGATCCCGTCCGGGAGCGACCCGGGGTATCCGCCGAATTTGCAAGGTCTGGAGCCTCTGCTATCGGGGTTATTGCCATTCGCGTTCCAACATAGTCTGCCATTGAACGGCATGGCCGCAAGTCTCTCCGAGCGTGGCTCTGGGCTAACGAGGCACGTCTCGTGCGAAACGCGCCGCATCAAAGGGTCTCACCTGGATCCGACGTACACTCGTCCCATGCGCACAATCGCTCTCACTGGGCGCATCGGAAGCGGGAAATCCACGGTTGCGGCGGTCCTAGCCTCCCGGGGCGCGGCCGTCATTGATGCCGACCGGATTGTCCATGACCTCTACCGCGACGATGTCGAACTCCGCAACGCACTCGAGGATCGTTTCGGTCCGAATGTGATGGCACGCGACGGCGTCAACCGCGCCGCTCTTGGTGAAGTTGTGTTTGCCGATGTAGTCGCACGTCGCGAACTCGAGATGCTTGTCCATCCACGTGTGCATGCCCGACAGGATCTATTCGTTGACAGGTCACGCGCATCAGGAGTGCCATTGGCTGTCATCGAAGCGGTCAAGATCGTCGAGAGCGGCGGATCAGACCGCTGTGATGAATTGTGGATTGTCGTAGCAGACGCCGAAATCGTTTTTGGCAGGCTCGAGGGTCGGGGAATGGGTCGCGAAGAGGCCACGCGACGCATGTCTTCGCAGGGAACCGCCGGGAAATGGATCGATCACTTTGTTTCGGCATCAGCGCGCTTGGGCAAGGCAAGACCTGTCGTGGTGATCGATAACAGTTCTACGCTCGACTCAACCTCGGCCCAGATAGATCGGTTCAACACGATCGGCTGACCGGTGGGGCCGAACCCGTGACTACCAGGAAATCGATGACCGTCTTGCGAGAAGCGGTTCCAGTAACTCTGCCGTCACTGCGGGTACGCCAATCTCGCCGCTTCCGGCCTTCAATCCCGGGCCATGGAAGTCACTCCCACCCGTAATGACAAGCCCGTGGGTCGTAGCAATCGTGCAAAGTTGCTCTACCTGACGGGGAGAGTAGTCGCCGTAGACACATTCCATGCCACCCAGGCCAGCCTCTATCAGTGAAGGCAGTTGCCGTTCAAAGTCCGGAAAATAGCTTGGGTGAGCCAGAACCGCCACACCTCCAGCCCGGCGGATCGTGTCGATGACGTCGTTTGGTTTGACACGGTCGTAATGGACGTCGCCGGCCATCCCGTTTCCGAGCAACGTGGCGAAGGCGTCGTCGCGGCTCGCAACTGCGCCGATCGCGACCAAGGCGTCCGCAACATGTGGACGCCCGACTGCCCCGCCCTCGGCGATATTCGCCCGCTTTGCGATGTCGTCCCACCAGAGTTGGGGAACTGTCCCGGAGCCTCGTCGTCGGAGTTCAGCATTGACGCGTCTGACGATTTCCTGACCACGTTCGATGCGTGCGGACCGGCGGGTCTCAAGCCAACTCGTAAATGCCTGGTCATCGACACGCACGTGGTACCCGAGAATATGGCAGTCACCTACTGGAGCGTCGGCACTCAGTTCAACGCCCGTCAGTACCTCGACACCAAGGGTGTTTCCGGTGGCTTGGGCTTCAGGAACGCCGCCAATACTGTCGTGATCAGTGATCGATATTGTCCGCAACCCGATCGCCGCGGCCCGTACCACGATCGCGTGCGGTGAAAGAGTTCCGTCCGACGCCGTCGAATGGAGGTGGAGATCAATCTGCCCGAAAGGACGTCCTTGGCTACCTTCCGTCACCGCGCGTAGTCCACGACGCGGGTCTCGCGGATCACAGTCACCTTGATTTGACCAGGGAAATCCATGGTCTCTTCGATCCGTTTCACGATGTCACGACTGAGCGACCAAGCCTCATCCTCGTTCACCTGATCAGGTTTTACAAGGATGCGAACCTCCCGCCCAGCTTGAAGCGCGTAGGCCTTGTCGACCCCCGCGAAACTGCTCGCCACCCCTTCAAGCGCTTCAAGACGCTTGATGTAGTTGTCGACGGTCTCGCGGCGCGCGCCGGGCCGGGATGCCGAAATCGCGTCCGCGGCGGCAACCAGAAATGCTTCAACCGTCTGTGGGTCCACTTCAAAATGATGGGCCTGTATGGCATGGACGACCCGGGGTGGCACGGCGTATTTCCGGGCGAAGTCCGCTCCAATGAGGGCGTGAGGCCCTTCGATCTCGTGATCGAGCGCCTTGCCAATGTCATGCAGCAATCCGGCCCGCCGGCATACGGCTATGTCCGCACCAACCTCGGCCGCCATCGCTCCCGCCAGGAAACTGACTTCCAGTGAGTGCTGCAACTGGTTCTGTCCGTAAGAAGACCGGAACTTCAGGCGACCAAGCAGCTTGACAAGCTCCACATTGAGGCCGGGGACGCCTGCCTCATAGGCGGCGCGCTCGCCATCGTCTTTCATTTGTTGCTCGACCTCGGTCTTGGACTTTGCTACCAGCTCCTCGATCCGAGTGGGATGGATGCGTCCGTCTGAGAGCAGCTTGACCAGCGAAACCCGCGCAATTTCGCGCCGGATGGGATCGAATGACGACAGGATGACCGTCTCAGGCGTGTCATCAATGATCAGGTCCACTCCAGTCGCCGCCTCGAGCGCGCGAATGTTCCGACCTTCCTTGCCGATGATGCGTCCCTTCATTTCCTCACTAGGAATGGAGACTGATGTCTGGGTCAACTCAATCGAGGTGTCGGAGGCACAACGTTGTATCGCCTGGGCGACAATCCACCGGGCACGGCGTGCGGCCTCCTCCTTCGTCTGCTGCTCAATTTCCCGGATCCGCTGCGTAGCTTCCTCGCGTGCCGAGCCCTCGATACGCGCGACAAGTTCAGCGCGAGCGGCTTCTTCGGTCAGATTGCTGATCCGTTCAAGTTCGCGCACTTGCGACGCGCGAAGTACCTCAGCCTCGGCCGTTTTTTGTTCCGCCAACTGCTCCTTGACGACCTGGGTTCGCTCGCGCTTTTCGAACTGTTCGACTTTTCTCTCGAGATGTTCCTCGCGCGTTGCCATTCGCTGTTCGCGCTTCTGGATCTCCGCCTGCCGCTCACGAGCATGGCGTTCGGCCTCGGCCTTGTGCAGGACCGACTCTTCCTTCGCCTCCAGGATCAGTTCCTTGGCGCGTGATCTGGCTTCCTCCAGAAGCCGGTCTGCTTCCTCGGAGGCACCACGCAGCACCCGCTCGACATCTGCCTCGCGGTGGGAACTGGCTCCACGTACTTGCTGACGCGGGGTTCGGGCACTCAAGACAGCGTACGCGGCACCCATCAGGATCACCGCGACAATGACAATTGGAAGAAGCAAAGATAAAATGGGGCTATCCATACGAACCTCCCCCCTGAAGCTTCAATGGTACGTCACGACCACCATGGAGTGATGCTGGTCGCGCACTCTGGTGTTCGTGCCACCATTCCAAGCCGCTACCATCCCGGGGCATCGGAGGCGCGTTCGTGATCTCGGACTTTCACACTCACAGTTTCTTCTCGGACGGTGTTCTCCTCCCTTCGGAACTCATCCGTCGGTCCGTTGTCGCTGGATATGGGGTGATCGCGATTACCGATCACGCCGGTCCTGGGAACCTCGAGGAGGTGATTGGGCAGTTGGCACGTGAGTGCGCGGCAGCCCGGACCCATTGGCCAATCGTGGCACTTCCAGGTGTTGAACTCACGCATGTGCCCCCCGGTTCGATTGCATTGTTGGCGCGGCGCGCAAGAGCGGCGGGGGCGGCGGTCGTGATAGTCCATGGCGAGACCATTGCTGAACCTGTCGAGCCGGGAACCAACAGTGCGGCGATTGACGCTGAGGACGTGGATATCCTGGCCCATCCCGGGCTCATCACCCCTGAAGAGGCTTCGCGCGCTGCTCAACGTGGGTGCTTCATTGAGGTTTCAGCTCGGAAGAGCCACGCCTACGCGAATGGGCATGTCGTTACGGTAGTACGCGGCGTCGGGGGAAAGTTGCTCCTGAATAGTGATTGCCACGAGCCTGGGGATTTGCTCTCGTCACGGTTCCAACGCCTCGTGCTTCTTGGTGCAGGTATCCCGGAAATCGATCATGCGACGATCCTGAATGACAATCCGCGCGAATTGCTTGCGCGTGTCCTGCCACGTTTGAAGGAAACCATCGCGGGGACTTGAGCTCCCCAACCCGGGGCTCTGCCTCCGCGAACGGGCTCAGGGTGTGCCGGATACCTTGTAGTCTTGGAAAAGAGAGTTCCGTGCATGGCCAATACAGACCTTTGACGGATGCCATCACCGGACAACATATTCATGAGTGAACCAACTGATCAAGCCGCTATTCGACCGCTGGCACGGAAGCGTGCGATTCGGGCCGCTACAGATACTTCCCAACTGGCTGCCGAAGTCCCGGGCGAGGGGGTACCGGTGCGCCCCAAACCACGGGCTCGTCGGCCTCGGTCAATTCAAGTCGTTGAGATTGCCGTGCTTCCCGTTCGTGACTTGGTCCTGTTTCCGCATATGGTATCCCCGCTGCCGGTAGGGCGTCCACGGTCACTCAGGGCGATCGAGTACTCGCTTAGCCATGGTCACACCGTTTGCATTGTTGCCCAGCGGAACCCTGACCTAGATGATGTCGACCTCGACGACTTGCACGTCATAGGCACTGAGGCGCTCATTGGACGCGTGCTGAAACTTCCGAATGGAAACTCCTCTGTCCTGGTTCAGGGACAACGGCGCCTCCGGTTGCTTGAAACCGTCCATACCGAACCATTCATGCTGATCCGTGCGGTTGTCACCGAGGAGCCTCCCCCGAGCATCGGAGATCATAGCGAGCAAGTGAAACGCGTCGTCGATTTGCTCGACAAGTGTGCGAAGTTGAGCAAGAACCTCGCTGAGGACACGGTCGTTGCGGCGATGAATGTCGACGATCCCGGCCGATTGGCAGACATGGTCGCCTCGACGGTGAACCTTGAACTTGCCCAGCGACAAGCAACTCTGGAGATGCTCGATCCGGTAGCGAGACTGTCACACGTCGAGACAATCCTGGAGCGAGAGTTCCGTCTCCTGGAGTTGGAGCGTGAGATCCATCAGCAGGCGCAGCACGAAGTTGACGTCACCCAACGGGAGTTTTTCCTGCGGGAACAACTCAAGGTGTTGCAGCGGGAACTTGGCGACCTGGACGCGGGAAACCGCGACCATGACGAACTACGGACGAAGATTTCAGGCGCGTCCATGCCCGTGGTCGTGGCCGAGCGAGCCAACCGGGAGCTTGACCGCTTACAGATGATGCCGTCAGCGTCTCCTGAAGTCGGTGTGATCCGCACATATCTCGATTGGCTCATTGCCCTGCCATGGTCGGCGCGCACCGATGACCTTCTCTCGATTACGAACGCTGCGCGAGTCCTTGACGAACATCATTACGGGTTGCCGAAAGTCAAGGAGCGCATCTTGGAATACCTAGCGGTACGCAAACTAAGCTCACGGATGCGCACACCGCTGCTGTGTTTTGTCGGGCCACCCGGTGTGGGCAAGACGAGTCTTGGAAGAAGCATCGCCACTGCACTCGGTCGCAAGTTTGTGCGGGTCAGTCTGGGTGGCATCCGTGACGAAGCTGAATTGCGTGGTCATCGCCGGACGTACATCGGTGCCTTGCCGGGCCGGATCATTCAGGGGATGCGCCAGGCGGGCACAGTGAACCCAGTCTTCGTCCTCGACGAGATTGACAAACTTGGCATGGATTTCCGTGGGGATCCCTCGAGTGCGTTGCTGGAGATCCTTGATCCCGAGCAAAACGTCAACTTCTCCGACCACTATCTAGAGGTTCCATACGACCTCTCCCAAGTGATTTTTATCGCCACCGCAAACCAGTTGGACACCGTCCCCTCTCCGTTGCGTGACCGAATGGAGGTGATCGACCTCCCAGGGTATACGGAAGAGGAGAAGTTGCACATCGCCCGCAACTTCCTGGTTGGTCGGCAGCGGTCGGAGCATGGTCTTACTGAAAAGCACGTGAATTTCAGTGATGCGGCGTTACGCCGTGTCATTCGGGAGTACACGCGTGAGGCCGGGGTGCGGAACCTTGAGCGCGAGCTCGCGACGATTTGCCGGAAGATGGCACGTAAGGTCGCTGATCTCCTGCCTCCGCCAGACCCGGTTGCGGTTTCGACTGACGGTGTAACTGGGACAGACGCGCCTGGTGTCCCCGTTGCGGTTCAAGTTGCTGCGGTTGAAGAAAATTCTGTCGCGGCAGGCGGTGATGCGGTCTCGGGTCGTCCAACGACCGTTACGCCGGCGGTGATCCGAGCGCATTTGGGTCCCCGCCGGTTCAGCCACACGGCCGCGTCGGCGGCCGATGAGATTGGGGTTGCGACCGGACTTTCATGGTCGTCGGTCGGTGGGGATATCACCACCGTCGAAGTGACCTTGATGGAGGGTAAAGGCCGCCTCGTCCTGACTGGCCAACTTGGTGACGTCATGCGCGAATCGGCCCAGGCGGCGCTTTCCTACACCCGTAGCCAGGCTTCGGCCTTGAACCTCTCCGCGGATTTCCACGAACGGACGGATATCCATATTCACGTTCCCGCAGGTGCCACCCCGAAGGACGGACCGTCAGCTGGAATAACGATTGCAACCGCACTCGTATCTGCGGCCACCCGACGCCCGGCTCGCCGCGATGTTGCGATGACCGGCGAGATCACACTCCGCGGGCGTGTGTTGCCGATAGGTGGCGTCAAGGAGAAGGCGCTCGCCGCTCATCGTGCGGGCGTTCGAACCTTGATCCTGCCTGAGAGGAACCGTCGCGACATCATCGACATCCCTGCAGACGTACAGCGCGATCTCACGTTCGTGTTTGTTGAACAGATGGATGCCGTCTTGTCGGTAGCCCTGACGCCCCTGCGAACGCCGGATGTGCCACCGGTCTGATCGAACCAAGTGACACGCGTGCATCTGGTTCGCCCGTTCATGAGTCGTGGGCGTACCAATGGCTGGCGGCGTGAATAAATCGGTTCACGATCGCCGTGTGACACGACGCGCCGTGATTGGGATCACAGTGACCTTGCCCGTGCTGGGTGCATGCGTGGCCGACACCGTTGCGGTTCCGTCGTTACCGGCGCCATCGCGCGCAGTCCAGAACACCGAGGGAAACCCTTGGGGAACAAACACCTTCCTCCATAAGGAAGTCGAGGCGTGGAAGCGCGAACAGACCCTTTCGATGATAGAGGCCGCAGGGTTCACCTGGATCAAGCAGCAGTTTCCGTGGGAGGAGATTGAGCAACCACGGAAGGGTCAGTTCTTCGACGTCAAGTACGTACAGGGCACGTGGGAGAAGTTTGACGAACTCGTCCGCTTGGCAGGTCTGTCGGGTCTCAAGATGATTGCGCGGGTAGACCGTCCACCCGCCTGGGCAAGACTGGACAAGACCCGCCCGCAAGGACCACCCGACAACCTGAATGACTTTGGCGACTTCTTGTTCTTGCTCGCATCCCGGTACAAGGGTCGTGTCAATCACTTCCAGGTTTGGAATGAACCGAACTTGGGCGAGGAGTGGACGGGTAAGCCTGACCCAGTTGGATACACGTCCATGCTAAAGGTGGCATACCGACGCATCAAGGAGGCCAATCCTCAGGCGTCCGTGCTTGCCGCACCCCTTGCCATGAATGTGGAGCTTGGTCCGATCCATCTGAATGAAATGGATTTCCTTGATCAGATGTACCTGGCAGGCGCCAAGGGAACGTTCGACATCCTGTGCGCGAACGCCTATGGCATGGACCGGACCCCGGCCGACCCACCCTCCCGGCAGATCCTGAACTTCCGCCGTGTCGAGCTCTTGCGTGCAGTGATGGAAAAGCATGGCGATAGCGCAACGGCGGTCTGGTTTAACGAATATGGCTGGAATGCAAGCCCAAAGGACATGCCCCGCGAGGAACTCATCTGGCAACGGGTAACCGACCGTCAGCAGGCGGATTGGACCGTTGAAGGCGTGGACTATGCCCGTCGAAACTGGCCTTGGGCCGGCGTTTTCTGCACCTGGTACTTTCGTCAAGTTGGGGATATTTCCCCCTCAAAATCGGAGTACTACTTCCGTCTCGTCGACCCGGACTTCACGCCTCGGCCTGTCTACCACGCAATCAAGGCAGTGGCTGGGCGAAAGTGATCCGGTGATCTCCCCAGACCACGTCGCGGACGGCGCACATCGTTCCCTCTCATGATCCGAACCGTTGTCGGTGTTTGCATTTGGATCACTGCGATCGGACTGTCCGGTCTCGGCTTATGGACCGGCCGCCAGGTCCTCGATCGAGGGGTTGTCTACGGAGACCCCGGTCTGCCATTTCCGGAACATGACGTGACAGCCCACGCCGTCAACACTCAACTTGAACTTGAACCAGATGATTTGTCGGTGGCGCGGACCCTTGATCTTGTAAGGGACGCCGGGTTTGGTTGGATTCGGCAGCAAGTGTCGTGGGCGGACATCGAACCCGGACACAAGGGCAATTTCTGGGACTTCGAACGGAATCGGCCAACATGGACACGGTGGGACACCATCGCGAGGTTGGCGCGTGACCGGAACTTGCGGGTAATTGCCCGTCTCGAACTCCCACCCGCTTGGTCTCGCCCAGAAGGGTCGTACAAGTCGCACCCGCCGGTCAACGTTCGTGACTATGCCGACTTCGCTGCAGCATTCGCGTCGCGTTACCGTGACCAGATCGGCTATTTGCAGATCTGGAATGAACCGAACCTTGCGGAGGAATGGGGGCGTCGGCCAGTCGACCCTGCGGCATACGTGGAGCTACTACGCGCCGGATACACCGCTGCAAGGCAGGGAAATCCCAAGGTTCGCATTCTGACCGCATCGCTGGCCCAGACGCTTGAACCGGACGACGAGACGGCCGCCGGACTTGACGACCTTGTCTATTTCGACCGGATGTACCTGTATGGCGCCGCGCCCTTCTTCGATATCGCAGCAGCTAATGGGTACGGTCTATGGACCGGCCCAGACGACCATCAGGTCGGGTCCTGGTACACAAACCTGCCACGGATCACGCTGATCCGTGAGGTGATGGTGAGGTATCGCGATACGGCCAAGCCGATCTGGATTTCCGAGTTCGGATGGAACACCCAACCCGTTGACTGGACCGGAAGACCATCGCCGTGGGGTCGGGTCGACGAGGCAACGCAAGCGTCGCACCTGAGTGGTGGCTACGCGCGGGCTGCGCGCGAATGGCCTTGGCTTGGTCCCATGGCAGTCTGGCTGATGAGACAGCCTCGCGCTGAGGTGGGCGACCCAACTCCGTTCTTTGCACTCGTCCGCGAGGATTGGACGACAAGACCGGCGTACGTTTCCCTGAAGGCGTCGGCGTCAACCCATGTCCTTGGTGTCGGCATGTGGCAGGAATCCGCACCAGGGGTGACCTACGAGGGCACATGGCAGGTCACGGATGACCCAAAGGCTGCGGGTGGTGCGCTTCGTGAGACACCAGCGCCGAATGCGCACGTTCGCCTTACGTTTGAAGGCACCCGTCTTGAGGTGGTGACTTCGGTTGGCCCGTCACGGGGCGTGGCTTATGTCACCATCGATGGGTCCTATCTGCTTGCAAACGAGCGCCCTCGGAACCGGTTCGGCCAGGCGACGCTCGACCTTGGATCGCCACGGCCCGCCGACGCAAACCGGTTCCTCGTAGCGTCGGGGCTTCCGGATGGACCCCACGAGTTTGAACTTACCGTCAGTGGTGACGTTGGCACCGGTTCATCTGCACCGGGTGTTGCTTTCGATGGGGTGGTGGTGTCGAGGGACCGAACTTTCACAGCCGAGATCGTCTTCATCCTTGGGCTGATCGCGTCAGGGATCGGCTTTCTCTGGCTGTTGCGTGCCCCAGTCAGACGGGCGCTGGTCGACGGTATTGGCTACTTTCGCGACGACTGGACTATTCATAGTGGCCGGATCAAAGAGGAATTCGGTGCTGTCGACAGTCGAGCCCCTCTGGGCAGTTCGCACACGGGCGCCGATGTCGGTCCACCCACTGCGACCGATGAAATGTCATCCGGGACGATCCCTAATCGAGATCTTGCGAACGAGGTCAAGGGACCATCCCAAGGTCAGACTGTAGGTTGGCTTCAACGGGACTGGATTTCCGACGCCATTCTTGCCTTCCCGGCGATCTTGCCTTTGGCGCCGGTAGCGCTCAGCACGACTGTTGGTCGGTTCTCGCCAGTTGAACTTGGTCTGCTCGGGTTGGTGTCACTCGCCTTCCTCAGGGCAATGCTTCGACCCCAGCCAAAGGATCCGTACGGTAAGAACGCAGCCGTTGCCCGCTTGCATTTTCAATGTGATGGTCTTGTGGTTGCTGCCGTTGCCCTCGGAGTTGCTGGAACGGTCGCGGCGGTGTCATCTGCCTACCCGAACCCGGCCTGGCGTGAGTGGAGGCAGGTCATCATTGAACCGGTCACGTGGTTCCTGCTCGCCAGATTGGTTGCACGACGCGAGGACGCCGGTAGACGTATCGCGATTGCGATGATCGCGGGCGCCTCCGTAGTGTCGGTCCTTGCGCTTGGGCAATGGGTCTTTGGCATCGGTCTTGTTGACGCGGATGGGGTCGAGCGCGCGCGTGCGCTCTACCCAAGCCCCAACAACCTTGCACTGTTCATCGGCAGAGTTGCTCCGCTTGCGGTAGCACTCGGCCTGTGGCCGAGTCCCATCGGTAGCCCCCTGACGCGATTGTGGTTGCTCGCATCCGTCGTGGTCATTGTCACTGGGGTGGTCGTGACGTATTCCCGTGGGGCTTGGCTTGCGGTAGGGATTGCACTGATTTGGATTGGTCGCAAATGGCTCACTTCGAGGCAAATTGCGATACGGCCTTCGCGAAAAGTATTCCTTTTGTTCATGGCCACAGTTGCTGGTGCAATCATTGTGATGTCAATGTCGGAGAGGCTCCGGCTCATGTTCGTGTCTGGCGGAACCGGCCTGTTGCGATTGAGTGTCTGGACCGGTGCCGTGGCGATGATCCGCGACCACCCATGGTTGGGCCTCGGGCTTGATCAGTTTGTCTACGCCTACCCGAACTACATGGGTGCCGACGCGTGGAGGGAGCCAAACCTTTCGCATCCGCACCAGTTCCTGCTCGATTTCTGGATCCGGTTGGGCGTCCCTGGGGTCCTCCTGTTGATGGTTGTCGGCATCAGGCTGATCTGGAGGCTTCGCGCTGGTGATCGCTCGCGGAACTTCAACCCCCTCGTGGTAGGCACTTCGGGTGCCTTCATCGTATGGGCTATCCACGGCCTCGTGGACAACAGTTACTTTGTTTCAGACCTTGCGTACGCGACATGGGCGCTCCTGCTTATTCATGACCTCGCGACCGCGACTAACCCCTCCACCCTCAATTCGGGGCATGGCTCATTTGAAAAGTCGAACGACTGAGCCCGGGTGGATTCAGCTTTGTGGCGCGGGGTATCACGGTTGATCGTTGGATTGGTCGACTGAGGGACTTTTGACGACCGATCAGCAACGCGTTCCGGTGTCAGGCCGGACCACCTTACGCACCGTTTCGACGCCCAGTTCAGCTGTTGCCGTGACTGTTGGTGATGCCAGAGATGGCATGGTGTTCCCACACAGGACGGCCCCGCCACCCGCGTGGATGGTCGCGATCCCAATCGGGTTGGCCATCGCCCTCTTGCCCGCGTACTTGACCGCCGTGCTTCTCGTCGGTGTCGCTGGGGTTGCCGTCCTCATGGCACGTCCGCTATGGGCGCTCTTCGCGCTAGCGTTCACGGTCCCCTATCAGGGTCTCGCCGATTTCCGTTACCAGAGCGTCAACATTACGCCTACCGAGGCAGTTTTCCTTCTCCTGGTTATCGGATGGGGCACGGCAAGGGCGGCCGGTAGGGTGCCGGCACCGTCGCTCAGCCCCCTGGTTATCGCGATCGGCTTGCTGTTGAGCCTGCTGATCCTTTCCTGTGTGGTTGCGCCAAACCTGATCCTCGCTGGCAAGGAGCTGGTCAAGTGGGTTGAGGTCGCAGGCGTCACACTGATCGGTCAGAGCCTTCTTGTTCGCATTGCGGACCGCCGGATGATGTTCCTGGTCATGACCGCGGCGGTGGTTTCGCAGGCGGTGTACGGATTGCTTCAGGCAACACAACACTGGGGACCTGACCATTTCATGATCGGGTCATGGCTGATGCGTGCCTACGGAAATTTCGAGCAGCCAAACCCCTATGCTGGCTATCTCGGGTTGCACCTGCCGTTGGTGTTGTCGGTGGCACTTTTCGGTGTCCGAACCCGCCCGGCGCGATGGTTCTGGGGAGGCGCTTCGGCCCTCCTCGCGGTCGCGCTGGTTACCTCGATGTCACGCGGTGCGTGGCTGGGGCAAATCACGGGCATTCTGACTGTCGTGCTGATTGAAAGCCGTAGTGCGCGCCACGCAGTCCTGACGTTCGGGGGTCTGGGTTCGGTTATTCTGCTTGCGTTGTGGCCGGTCCTTCCCTCAGAGGTGACCGACCGAATCGGCAGCATTTTCGGGTCGCTTTTCGCCGTCTTCTCACTGGCATCGACGACACTTACCCCAGCAAATTGGGCAGTCATGGAACGCCTGTCCCAGTGGTACGCGGGGTGGCAGATGTTCAGTGCGAACCCCATCGTTGGAGTTGGGATCGGCAATTACAACACAGCCTATGCCACATATCGCCTGCCCGAATGGCCGGTGGCTCTGGGGCACGCGCACAATCACTACTTGACGATCGCGGCTGAGGCAGGACTGTTCGCGTGTCTCGCCTACATCATCGTCATCCTTGTCGCGATCCGGTCAACCCGCACGGCATGGCGAACGGCGACCACGAGATACGGTCGCGCAATTGCACTGGGAACCCTTGGCAGTATCGGGGCTCTAGCGACGCACAATCTTGTTGACGTGCTGTTTGTGCATGGGATGAGCGTAACCATTGGCTTGTTACTGGCGCTGTCGAGCGTCAGTGATGAGCGTGATCCGGTTCCGTCTGGATTGATCTCACGGATCATGGAGTGATCGGTGTAGCTACCGACCGCCTTGGAGCCGATTAGCGCCACAGATGAGCAGGTCGCGTCTTGACATGACGTCGACTAGCGCAAGTCGCCACCGATCTCCGTGAACCCGTTTCCCGTTGAATGCGGTCCGAGTACC
>CAMDTO010000015.1 GCA_945907765.1 Thermoflexus hugenholtzii JAD2
CCGGACCGAAGGTCAGACCTCCGTCAAGACTGCGTGCAACGATCCGCCGACCACGGCGCGCCTCATCCCGGCAATTCAGGTACACCCCGCCGTCGGCAGTTTCAACAGCAACACTCTCGTTGGTGCCTTCGACGTCGATGATTCCACCAGTCCGCCACGTCGCACCGTGATCATCGGAGATGATGACGTGTGAGTGCCTCGCCTCGGAACCGTCGCGTGCATTGCGGCTGCGATGATCGCACGGGATGAGGAGCCGCCCAGATCTCACCTGGATCCCGTGGCAGGGACCGGTCGCGTACCACGTCCACTCGGGTCGCTTCACATCGGCAGTGATCTCCACCGGATCGGCCCACGTGATGCCGTCGTCATCGCTGGATGTGACCCAGACCGTCCGTGAATGAAGCCCCTTTCGAATGTCGTCTTCATGGGCGTCGGCCCGGTTGCGGGTTGTGAGAAGCCACAGGGTCCCTGTCGACTGGTCCACGACCGGGGCGGGATTGCCGCAGGTCATCCCGTTTCGCGCATCCACGACCTGCGACGGCGACCATGACAACCCACCGTCAACACTGCGCCGCAGCAGAAGTTCAATTTCACCAGCATCTCCAGACCCATGCCGGCGACCCTCGCAGAACGCCATGATGGTGCCGGCCGTCGTGACGACAATCGCCGGGATCCGGTAGGTGTGATACCCGCCGATCCCACTTGTCCAGAGATCCTGAGCATCGGGATTGGGGTTCGTGCGCCTGCCCAATGCGCTCCTCATCACAAGGCAAACAGCGACCGTGCGAATGCCAAGTCCTCGCGCACCAGACGAATGAGGTCAGTTTCGTCGGTGTACTCGGCCGGCAGGCACACGGGCGCGTCGTAGCCGCGTTGCTTGACCAGTTCAACGACATCGGGCCATGGAGCGAGCCCACTCCGGCCAGACGTCCAGTACGGTGCAAACCTCGCGACCGATGCCTCCGGGCCATTGACCTGCTTCCAGATTGCATTCTTGAGGTTGAGAAGGCGTAGGTGGGGCCAGATGATGTCGACGGCGTGTTCGGGTATCTCGCCGTTCAGGGCCGTGTGCGCCGGGTCCCAGACCGCGCATATCTGATCAGGATCAAATGGCCTGACGAGTTCCCGAAGACCGAGTGCATGCGAGATGTCATGCTGACTGTGGTTCTGCACGCCGAGCGCAATCCCGGAGGCAGCCAGGCGGGGCGCAGCCTTTTCGAATTGCCGTTGCAGGTCGGAAATCCGTTCGAGGTAGACAACGCCTCGTGGCATGCCGACACAGACGCGCATCAGTCGCGCGCCACTCGCCGCGCACGCTTCGATCATGCGGTCGGTCAACGCCTCCGAGAGTGGCGGTGCAACGGTATCGATCACCACACCAGCATCGGCAAGGACGCGGACTGCTTCGGGAAGCGACGCGCCAACCGCCTCAGGCGTGACCTGGAAGCCCGGGCGGACCGGGAGTTCGACACCCCAGAACCCGAAGGATGAAACCGTTTCACCAAGTTCGGAAAGCGTCTGGTCACGCCATGGCTTCGTAAACACCGTGAACCGGATAGCAGACATGTCAGTATTCCTTGACCAAAGTATGGCGGGACCGATCGGCTAGACGGTCACGCCATCGTAGCGAGTCGTTCGGCGAGGATTTCATGGCGCAATGGTTCAACCTGGACAAACCTGGTGATTTCGTCGGCCATGACCTCACCCATGCGCGAACGCGCCTCCCAAGACGCGCCCGCAATATGGGGCGTCAGGAACACGTTTGGAAGCGTTCGAAACGGATCATCGGGCGCCAATGGTTCACGCGGATAGACGTCAAGGGCCGCGCGAATCCTGCCCGACCGCAGTTCGGCAAGCAAGGCGTCCTGGTCAATTGCGCCGGCGCGTGCCGAGTTGACCAGCAGAGCGCCACGACGAAGGCGTGCGAGTTGTGGTGCCCCCACCAACCGGTCGGTCTCCGGTGTGGTTGGGACGTGGTTTGAAAGCACGTCGGCCCACGCGCACAAGTCATCGATTGCGAAAAGCCTGCGTACCCCAAGCGACGACGCCGCTTCGTCAGACAGGTACGGATCGTAGACCCCGATCTCACACCCGAAGGGCGCAAGCAAGCGAAGGAATGCCCGCGCTGTCTGGCTCATCGCGATCAGGCCCACCCGCTTCCCCGCGAGTTCGTTTCCGTGGCCCTCATGCGACGACTTCCACGCACCGGCACGCATGCTCTCGTGGAATGACATCGCCAGACGCAACCCGGAAAGTGTCGCCATCAGGCACCACTCGCCGACCGCCGCCGCAATCACGACCGCGCCGTGCGTGACCCTGATGTCTCGCGCGAACACCTCCGGCGTGACAAACCCCTTGACCGTGCCGGCACCGTGCGCAATCAAACGCAGGCCCGGAAGCGTGTCAAGCAATCCACTGTCAAAGTTTGGCATGCCCCAGGCCCCAAGGACGATGGATACATCGTTTCGTTCGACCCGCCACGTGTCAGGGTTCCGGGAGGAAGCGTCGTCGGCAAGCCAGCGGATCGAGGCAACCGCTTCAATCCGGGCCACGGTGGCCGGATGGAAGAGTTGTTCACGGATAATCCCGTTCACCAGGCATAGGACGATCGGCTTGGCGTCGGACATCGGTGTTTGCGTTCCCTTCTGGCCACACGATCATGCATGCGCGGTGGGCTTCGGGTCGACCTGACGAGGGATCTCCAGTCAGCCGGTCGCCAGCAGAGCCTGTGCGAGAATCCTCTCGGCGACTTCCATGGTCTTGATGGCATCGCGGAACGGTGATGAAGTCAGGTGTCGTCCGGTCAACAGGGAATCGATGAACTCGCGATCCTTCGCGAGGAACCCGCGCGCGTCTATAGTCCTGTCGGTTCCCGAGACCGCTTGCGCCTCGTAATGCACACCCTCTCCCGGCGCGGTGGTTGCGTCGAAGTAGTGCATGACACCCTCCTGGTCTCCCTCGGCGCACGCGCCCGGGGCATGCATCTCGATCCGGAAGATCCGGCGTCCCGAGGCCCAGTTGCACAGGATGATCCCCTGGGAACCATTCGCGAACGTCAGTGAGGCGTGAATCCAGTTGATATCCGGCGTGCCAATCCGACGGCACCGGCTTTCGACGGCAACGACCTCGGCACCGCTCTGGGTACCCGGGCCATCGCCGCAGAGCCACCTGACAGTGTCGATCGCGTGGACGCAGTCGTCCATCATCCGGTCACGCGCGCCGATCATCGGTTCGGGACCGGGCTTGTAGAACTGGACCATCGCTTGGGTGATTGGACCAGACGCGCGGACACGTTCCCGAAGCGTCACGAGGATCGGAGCGGCCCGCCTTTGGAAGCCGACCTGGGTCACGACACTGGCGGTCTCGGCGAGGTGCGTCAGGATCCGCGCCTGGTGCATCGAAAGACCAAGCGGCTTCTCGATCGCCAACGGCAGGCCTTGCTGGCGGCACCAGACCCAGATGTCGTACATCAGGTGGGGTTGCCCGATGACAAAGACCCCGTCCGGCTTCATCTCCGACACCATGCGCCGGTAGTCCGAGTAGCGTCCCGTAATCCCGTACCGGTCAGCCGTGGACGTCAGTACGGCATTGTCAATGTCAGCAACGGCGACGATGTCGACGTCCGGGAATGACGCCAATGACGGGTAATGGACGGAGTTGGCGAGGCGGCCCGCACCGACCATCGCAATCCGGACCCGTTCCTTCATCGAACCAATCACTCCGATCCATCCACCCGACCCGTCAATCCAGGTCAATCCGGACGATACGGTGGTTGCCGGTATCCGACACGAACATCGTGCCATCATCATGGACGGCAATCCCGCGCGGCGACGAGAACTCGCCGTGGCCGCTGCCCGCGGGCGCTTCGGAGGCGTCCATCCCCGGCACACACTGCACCCCACAAGGGAGCCCCCACGTCGCCATAGGGCGTCCATCAGGATCGAGCTTCTGCACACGGTTCAAACCGGCATCGGCCACAGGGATCGCTCCATCCCACCCGAATGCCACGCCGGCGGGACGCATGAACTCGTCCGCTCCTGTCCCCCTTCGACCGATGCCAAACGACGCGAATGGAGAAATCGGAGCGATTGGACTGGAGGACTGGTCTGGTAGCCCGCCGACGACGATCTCGAGCCTGCTATCGCCATCGTCGTCCATCGCATACCGGTCGGTCTCGGCGATGACCATGCTCCCAGTCCGGTCAACTGCCAGACCTGCAATCTCATATGCGTGGCCACCATCGCTGGCGATCTTGGAGATCGAACCAGTTGCCACCCCGTCGGGTGCCTGACAACAGATCCAGCTTGAAAGAACCCGGATCAGTCCGTTCGACAAGTGTGTCCAGGACGTGTTGATCGTGCCGTCAGGGCCAACGGCTATGGCCTGCGGTCCCTGAAGAACCATTCCAGCAGTGACAAACGGCGCGACTTCCTTCTCGAACTCAGTCCCGGAGACGATGCCCGGGGCTGCCCACGCATCCCGGAAACGACCGGAGGGCGAGAAGCGTTGAACGCGCTTGGCACCCCCGGTCTCAGTCACGTACACATCACCGGACGGATCCACTGCAACCCCGTGGATATATGTGAACTCGCCCGGGCCGGTGCCTTGGCCACCCCAACCCGACTGGAAGACCCCATCTCGTGAAAACCGTTGGATGGGTTCATTTCCAGTGTCGACCACCAGAAGCGACCCTCCGGGTTCAATCGCGAGGGACCGCGGCTCAATGAACTGGCCGTCGCCACGCCCGTGCGACCCGCAGGCAATGACCGGTGCCTGCCGTGACCCGGCTTCGGTCCGACCGGCACGCATCGCGGTAATCCCTGCCGCAACGTGACCGAGCATCCGCCGGGCCAGACGCATGAGGGGACGCCAATCCATCTGGACATTACACACCGCCTACCAATCTGCCCCGTCAGGTCAGTACCCCAGTGACTTGTCGACCAAGTTGATGAGCGGTTCGCCGGTGATGTAGCGACGGAGATTTTCGGCAAAGATGTCGACCCCACGTTGACGCGTGAACGGGGTCGATGCGCCGTTGTGCGGTGTCACCAGAGTGTTCGGCGCCGACCAGAACGGGCTATCTGCGGGCAACGGTTCCACCGAATGAGCATCCAGGCCGGCACCGGCGATCCAACCCTCGTTCAAGGCACGCAGGAGGGCATCGTCGTCGGCAATCCCGCCTCGTGAGAAACAGATGTAGTACGCCGTCCGCTTCATCGCACGGAACTCGGCCTCGCCGAGCATGCCGGTCGTCTCAGGCGTCCGCGGTGCGGTCACCACAATGAAGTCCGACTCCCCAAGGAAATCGTGAAGTTGGTCCTGGCGGTACAGGTGATCCACGTTTGGTGTCGGTTGGGGCGTCCGGCGAATCCCGACGACCCGCATGTGGAATGCCTTGCACTTGAGCGCGAGGTCGACCCCGGAATAGCCGAGACCGATGATCCCGCAGGTGAGGCCGTTCAGTTCCGGGTGGCTCCATGCATCCCACCGGCGTTCCACTTGCGCACGCATCCACCGGGGCATGTCACGGTTGAGCATCAGCATCAGCATCATCGCGTGTTCGGCAAGCGGTATCGCGCCGTTGCTCTTGCACGACGTCGCGATCACCGGGCTTTCGATGAATGCCGGATACATCAGTTCATTCGGCCCGGCGGCCCAACTCTGGACCCACTTCAGTCGGGTCGCCCTCGCCAGTGCGCTAGCCGACACGTGCCCTGCGACGACATCGGCTTCGTGAATCACCGCTTCGAGATCCTCGCGCCGCGAAAAATAGCGAACGTCAGCCGTTGGCGATGCCCCCCGGATCTGTGCCAACTGCGGTTCGGTCACGGCACCGGAGATCAGTACAACAAGGTTCGTGGTCATCATCTCTTCCTTTGCCACCGCCGGACCGTAATGTACTTGGGTACGGACTACCGGTGCGCAGTGCGGTCGCAACCCAAAAGCGACGGGTCAACCGTCCTCGGGATCAAGATGGACCCTTGACCTGATCAAGGCACGGCTTCGGTAGTCGATGAGATCCTCGATGCGCGAGGAAATCTGGGACCGGACCCGTGCCGAGATCAGCGCGTCGTCGATCCAGTGGTCGATCCGTTGGTCAGTGACCGCTTCGCCGGCCAATTCCGTGTCCGGAGCCGTCATTGCGACGATCCGGGCATCGATGCGCTCGTCAATCCGTGCGTCAACGTGATCATGCAGGAGTTCGCGGATGCGGCCGGCGACGCGTTCATCGGTCATCCATTCCCCAATCCGTCCGATCGTGATGGCATCGGTCATCGTGACCAAGCGGGCACGAATACGCGGATCGACCCTCGCCTCGATCCGGGCCAAGGTCATCGCGCGGACCAACGCGTCATCAATCCAGTAATCAACCACGGCAGCGACCCGAGATTCGGCGCGGGTTCTGGCATCACTCATACGGCGAAGATAACTGGCGGGATGCAACCGGATGCTGGTGTTCAGGTGCCCGCGCGGGACCGTGCGCAATTGTTCCGAGGAGCGTGTTCCCGTTCGCACCGTCCAAGCAGTTTCAGAAGCGGAGGGATGTACACCGCAAACCGTCCGCGGTACCCATTCCGGTGGCCTTACCAACCACCGATCGGGTTCGACGGATCGCGAGCCCATGCCTCCACACTATCCTCGGTAGGCGTGCGCTGTTCGTCGGCCCCACCAAGATCAACCCAGTCACTCCGGTGCCGCAACATCTCATGAAGGTCATCGACGCATCGCGCGTCGTAGTGCAGGACCGTCTTGCCGACGGTGCACACCAGCACCCTACGACTGGCAAGGTCTGCCAGGTGGATCGTGTATGCCGACGCCCCGGGCGCCGTGGTGAGATGCCACGGGGTTGAGGCATCACGCGTCTCCTCACCCGGGAACGATCCATTGGGCGCCAACTGCGAGGTTCTGTCCATTACAGCATCCTGCAACTCGCGAACATCAAGATGTGCCGTCACGTGATTGCCCAACACCGCGGTCAGCGTAGCCTAGACCCGGGCCCAACCCGGGCACCGCACACACGAGCTTCCATGCACCCTTCGACAACGCACCCATGGCGTGCAAGCGGACACGCCAGATGCGGTCCCCCCAAACCCGCCGGAGACGGGGATCAGCGGTCGAAATCTGTTCAATCTCAGGTTCAAGCACCAACCCGACCTCCACGCTGCCGGGTCCATGATGTACTGCCTCGTAGGACACGGAAAGCGCGCGTCCCGGTGAAGAAACCCTGAGGAGGCCCGGGGACACCACGACTGGTAACCCAGACACCATCAGCGAGAGCGAAAGCCGGTGGGGGGCCTCGGACGCCAGATCCCAGGCGTCCGAGATGGTGATCACCCCGTCAGGAGACGTGACCGGGTCACGGTCGAGGGTAATCGCGCGCCACCAGTCGCGAATGCCCGCCTCCTCGGGGTACGCCCCGGCCAGGTTCATGCGCATCGTCACCCGGTCTGGTGCCACATCGCACCCAACCGCACGCGCGCCGAACTGCCGTCCGGGTGACTGGTCAAACCCGTCGACCGACGGCAGGTTGTGGTACCCGCTCTGCATCGTCCAGATGGAATAGCGTTCGGGACCGAAGGTCTTGGCCGAATAGGTCTCAACCCCTACGTCAACCAGGACCGGATGGCCGTCGACCGCAACGATGAATGAACCAACATCATTGTGATTATGCGAATCACCGTTGTGGCCCGCACGTGCCGAGACGAAGAGCCCCCTCGGATCGCCAGTCCGGGCACGCGCGACGAGAACCTGCACGTTGGGCAGCCACGCCTCCCCGATCAGCGGCTGGCGCGCTTCGATCGCCGCTTTCCCGAGTTCCGATGCCCCGAAGAGTGCCGGCAACGTCCGCCCGATTGAGAGGATGTTGTCGCCAATCACTGGCTTCCGTTGGGGCCGCTGGTCGGCTTGCTCCACGCGACCACGAGCGACGTTCCGTGAGGCGGCGTACGCACCGTGGGCCGAAAGCGCAGCATCTCCCGTCCGGAGGCCGTACCGCCACGCAAGGTCGGCATCGACATCGACCCGGGCCACCCCATCGGCATAGTTGACGTACCAGTCACCGGAGACGTGCATCCTGGGCAGGTACAACCCGATCTCTCGGATGAGCGGCAGGCCCCACACCGCCAGTTTCCCGTCACTGGCCAGATCAAGCCATTCGAGCGCCTCGAACAGGCTTGCGCCGGCACGCTGCCAGTAGACCGTTCCCTCATCACAACCGCCATCGGCACCATAGCCACTCAGGAAGACATCGATGCCCGCAATGCAACGGGATAGCAGTTCAAGCCGAATCTCCGGATCCGTCTCGACGAGCAGGATGCACGCAATCAAGTTGGAATGGATCCACGGATTCCAGTTGTTGTCGGGCCGGTTCCCGCACCGCAACCATGGCCACCAGGCGACATTCCGGTACGGGTCGATCAGGCGCGTGCGGACCTCGTGATGGATCCGGTCGGTCACAATGGCGGTGTGCGGGTCGGCGTCGATGCGCGCGCCGAGCAGGGACCGCGTCCACGCAAGCAACGCACCGGTCTCCGCAGCAAAGAGGTCGACGACCGGATAGGTGACCTCTGGCAGGCCCGCGTGCGGGTGGAGGGGCGCAAAACTGTGGGGAGGTATCCCCCAGAAACTTTCCTCGCAGATCGCCCAGATGCCGTTGATGACCGCATCGAGGAAGCGGCCTTGCCCTTCGGCACACTCGGCCAGGACCAGATGGTGCAAGGCATGGCGGCGCGTGAAGTGCACGTCCTCAAACCGCGAACGGTTGCCACCGCGCCGGAACTCGAGGAAGGTCGTTGCGAGGATTGGAGCCCAATCGTAGTCGTGCCACGCGTCACCCTGACTGATGAGTTCCTGGCGCAGGGTCTCGGGAAGTGCGGTCCACGTCTCGCGGTTCCCCACGGGCGGGAACGGTTGCCAGTCGCCAGGAAGTGACAGGTGCGCGCGCAACCGGTTGGGCGTCAACCGTTCGGAGAGGACGTCCCGGGTTTCCATGGCCATGACGAGAGTATCCCCCGCCGTCATGGCTCTCACGGTGGCGCGCCTATGGGTGCGCAACGATGATTGCCCGGGCGACGCGAAGATGATGCTCATGCCGAGCGCAGGATGCGACGGAGGACATCGGCAATGACCGCCGCCTCGCCGGGTCTCAGGGTCTGCGGATTGACGTGGAACCCGTCGTCACCCTCGTTCCAGACCGCAATCCGCGGACGGTTTCCCATCAGCCGAACCTGCATCCGGTCCCGTGTGAGTGGTGCCTCCGGTCCGAACGTCACCAAGGCACGTGCCATCGGTTGGCCAGACTCCGATGGCCAGACCCTGGTTGCAACCACACCACGGATGCCGTCAACGCCATCGATCACGGTCCGGACGTCCGCCTCATACCGCCGGGCAAGCGCGGTGAAGTCGGTCGCAAGGTACCACTCGACCGCGGCGACGATCCCGCAGATCTCCTCCTTGCCAACCTTCATCGGGCGCCCGATCAGCGGATTGGGACTGCCCTGGCGCGTGATCGAATCGATCAAGTCTGGCCGACCGAGGAGCAGCCCCGTCGGTGCCGGGCCACACAGGCCCTTGCCACCGGAGAAGATCGCAAGGTCCACCCCAAGCCCGGCAACGCTTTCGGGCGCACTCTTTGTGACCCCTGCCGCATGCAGCGCGTGCGCCCACGGAGCGGGTCCGCCGTGGCCGGAGAAATGCCAGAGGTTCTCGACGGCCGGTATCTGCGATGCGGCGTCAACGATGACCGGAACCCCGTGCGCATGCGCAATCGTCACGACCTCACCGATTGGCAAGGCACCATACGTATGCGGCCCGTTCGGCACCATCAGCACCGCCGCGACGGATCCATCAAGGACCCGCGCGAGTTCGTCCGGGGAGGTCCGCACCCCGCGCAACGATTCCTCGCGGGTTGGGCCAATCTCCACAAATGAGATGCCGGTCGACCGCACCGAGAAGTCATACGAGAACCGTTCGCAACGGTGAATCACCACCTTGGTAGGGACACCGGCAACCGTTCCCGGGTGCGGGAAGGCGGCCATGACCGCCGGATCGTCCCCGCTGATGCACGCAGCCGTGGCAAGGACAAGACCGGCCGTGGCACTCGAACAGATGTAGGCGGCGTCATTGCGTGTCAGTTGGGCAATCCGGCGCCCAGCGGAGGCAAGAAGCTCGTCGATCAGGACGTACGACCCACTCGCCTCGCGCATCGCGGCGATGACCGGTTCCGGCATCAGCGAACCGCTCACCCGGGTTGCCGTCCCGAACCCGTTGATCACGGGTACTACGCCCAGTGCCTCATACATGTATCCGTCCTCCGACTTCGACCAGGTGCGTCCCAAGAACGCCAGCGTAAGGCAAATCAGGAGGGGCCGGTCGGCGGGATGGCGCGAGTCCACTGGTCCGCCGGCATCGATCCCCGCAATGGGCTTGGGCGGCGACCAGAAACTGTCCGTATCAGGCAGGTCGCTCCGGCATCCTGGGACCGCTGGGACCCTCGCCGGCCCATCTCTCCTGACCGGCCGTCCTTACCCAGCCGGAACCACCGCCCAACCGTCAACGCTCGTCTCAATCCCACCAACCCGCGGGCCCCTGCCGGCGAGGTCGCCGGCGCTCCCAGGAAGGACCCCCCATCAAAAACCACGGTGGCCTCCACTCTGCCTTCCCATCTTGCTGGGGTGGCAACCCAAAACCGCCCGGATCAGACTGGGTGTGGACACGGGTGGCGAGAATGACCACGAAGGGCCCGACCCCGACATTGCAGACGCCCTCGCCCTGCTGCATCGTTTACCGTTGATGAACATCGTGTCTTGCGAGGCCCACTCCCAAGGAAAAACATCGTGAACATCATCCGCCTTGCCATCGCGGTTGCCCTGTCGCTCCTTCCCGCGACCGCCCTGACGGCTCCGGCGCACGCACTTGCCCGTGGGACCGTGATCGCCCTCACCGGCACCGATCACATCTGGGTGGCCGATGACGAAGGAATCTTGCACTGGGCCGGCGATACCCGCGCCCTTGCCGACCGGTTTGTCGATTGGGGCGCACGGCAGGAACTCTCGGCCAGCGAGATTGCGAGCCTGCCCAAGGGCGATCCGTGGCTTTCGGCAGGTCTGGTGAAACTTGGGACACCGATCTACCTGGCCAAATGGGAGGTGACTGACGCCGCGCCCCAGTTACTGCATATCCAGGCTATCGAGGACGCGGCACTCTTCGGCATCACCGGATCGAACTACGGCACCTTTGTCATGGAGGAAGACGCCTGGAAGGCGCGGTTCGGGTTCGAGACCTCTTCGCTCAAGACCGCCGAACTGCCCTCTGCATCCGGGTCACCCGGCGCCAAGACGAATCAGCCAACGCCGGCAACAACACCCCCGCCCGCGCCGGTCGCAACTCCAGTCATCCCTCCGGCACCGCCCACCCCATCCGGCCAGTCCTTCCTGAACCAGGACCTGACCGGTCGAACATTCAACAACGCCGTGCTGGTCCGGGCGAACTTCACCGGCGCGCGTCTCAATGGCGTGCGCCTCTCGAACACCGACCTGACTGGCGCAGTCATGACCAATGCACGCATGGCGAACACGATCCTTGCGGGCACCGACCTGATCGACGCGTACCTGGTCGGTGCGGACCTGTCCGGGGCCTCGTTCACCGACGTGAATTTCCGCCGGGTCATCCTGGCCGGAAGCAACCTCTCGGGCGCAATCCTTCAGTACGCCGACCTGAACGCCGTCAACCTTTCCGGCGCAACGCTCGATGGTGCGTACCTCTACAAGGCAAACTTCTCCAATGCCACCATGGTCGGGGCAAGCCTCAAGGGCATCCACGCGTCCGATGTGAACTTCACCGGCGCCAATCTGGCCGGCGCAAACCTGCGTGACGCCAAGCTGACCGGGGCGATCCTTTCAAGCGCCAACCTGTCTGGCGCCGACCTGACCGGGGCTGACTTTCGTGACGCAAAGTTCTCCGGTACGAACCTCGACGGCGTGACCGGATACGTCAAGCCGTAGTGGCCGGCTCTGCCGCCAACGGTAAATCTTTCTCTGGATGGCGCGCGCGTGACACATGGCCCCTCGGGCGCCCGCACTGTCAATTGGATGCGCGTCGCCCGGCCGGTTTGGTTGCTACCGGACGACCGACGCAAGTGCATCACGCGCACTATCCAGAAGGACTGCGCGATAGTCGTCGGCTACCCACGCGTTGCGCGCAATGCGCAGGAGGGTCGTGGCGAGATGGAACGGGGTGCGTGAGCAGATGTGCGCGAACGCGGCGTGACGATCCGGAAAGTGGCAGGCGTATTCCCACAGGAAGTGCCCGATGAACGGTTCGGCGGCCCGGCGAGAGTTGCGGTGACGGAGGAAGGCGTGTTGCAGTTCCCCGGCAATCCGCCCGACATCGTATGAGCGGTCACCGAAGTGACTGCGTTCGAAGTCGATCCCGCCAACCCACATTCCACTCCTGAATAGGAAGTTCGCCGGAGTCGCATCACCATGAAGGAGGACCTTTTGATCCTCCCACATCGGCCCGAAACCCATCCACCGGTCCCCGAGTGCCCGGAATTCACGGTCGGTCGACTCCCCGAGATGCCCAAGTTCGCGCAGCGTCCGCGTCAGTTTCCGCAAGTACTTCACGTCCGTCGCAAATGCCACCAATTCCTCACGTGCAGTCCTGTTGTGCATCGTGGCTAGGAAGTACGCCAGCGCCGTGAGGCGGGCGTACAGGTCGCCTGACGACTGCTTGCCTTGTGCGACGGCATCGAGGACCACCCCTAGGGTCTCACCATCGAGATGCTCAAGGAAGAGCGCCCCGCCGATCTCCGGAACGGCCGCAAATACACGAATCACCTGATGGGGATGTCTATCAAGTCCGATCTCACGCATCCGTTCGATCGCCCGGTACTCTCGGAACATCCGGTTCATGACGTCCCCGGATGCCGGCACGCCCGGACGGCCATAGAACTTCCCGATCACCTTCGCGCAACTCACACGGTCCTCGAATTCGAAGACCGCATTCGATCCACCAAGGCGGTATGCGCGGATGCGGGCGCGGTCACCATCCACCCCGAGTTGGGGAAAGACGTGGCGGACAAGGACCGCGTGGGACGGATCTGAACGAGGCAAGGGACCCAAGCGTTCGCGTATCACCGTTCGAATGTACCTGACACGCGCCCAAGCGAATGGAATGGTTCGGAATTCAGGGGCGAAGGTTGTGGAACCGGCGATCCCGGCGGGCGAGCGGGGGCGACACCACCACTCGACCCCATCACCCCCGATCACTTGCCCTTCTATTGACCCACCTGGTCCGGGGACCTAGTAGCCGCGTCGCACGTCGATCACGTTCTGCAGTGCCTCGCCCTTCTCGAACCGGCCGACGTTCTCCACGAACATCCCCCAGTTGAGGCTTGTCGTCTGGTGGGAAGTGCCAGACACGTGCGGTGTCAGCAGGACGTTCGGCGCACCCCAGAGTGGGCTGCCTTCCTCCAGTGGCTCGTTGCCAAAGACGTCCAGCCCCGCACCCGCAAGGTGGCCCGAATGCAGTGCCGAGGCAACCGCAGCCTCGTCAACGATTCCTCCCCGCGACAGCACCATGAGGTAGGAACGTGGACGCATCGCGGAGATATGCCCCGCATGGAAGAATCCACGCGTCTCCGGGGTGATCGGGATGGCGACCGCGATCACATCGGACTCCGCCACGAGGGTAGGCAATCCATCGACCCGCAGCACGCGGTCGACAAATGACGGGCGGGGCACGTCATTCGCATCGAGAGCGATCACGCGCATGTCGAACGCATGTGCCCGCTTGGCAATCTCTGTGCCGATGCGCCCCAGACCGATCACCCCGATCGTCATCCCCGAGATCCCGACGTTATCGAGGTAGTTGCCGGCCCACCGATGCTCGCGTTGCGCATCAATCAGGCGTCCGAGGCCCCTCGTGAAGTACAGGACCATCGCGAAGGTGTGTTCCGCAATCGTCTGGGCGTGGGCACCGCGCGTGTTCGTCACGGTGACGTCCGAAGTGGCCAGACCGTCGCACGCGTGCACCCACTCCACTCCTGCCCCGGGCGAATGGATCCACTTCAGTCGATGCGCCGCGCGCAACTCTGCCCCGGTCAACCCGCCGCCGTACACCACATCCGCGTCCCCGATCACCTCGCTAAGGGAGGAGCGTTCCACCTCAACAATCTCGATCCGGGGGTACGCCGCGCGCAACGCCGGCACATCAGCCCCGTGGGACCACGCCATCACGACCTTCATGACACTCCTGCCTTCCTCTACGCTGGCGCCTCGCACCGTGCACCTACCGTCAACCGTTTCCCCATGCCCGGAGCCCATGCCCGGGGCTCGATACCCCGGCGGGCGTAATCTACCCCATCGCAGCGTTCAGTCCCCCATCCCACCCGGCGATCTTCGTCCGGACGGGACTGGAGCGCACACATTTACAAAAGGTTGGCCGGGCATCGGCAACCACGGGAACGGATTTGACATCGCCTTAGCAATGGATGCCGATACTCCTGTTGTCGGTCGGGTGGAGCGGATCCACCACCGAACATCACACGGGAGACAGGCACATGAACATCGACACCAAGCGGGCAATCCTGAGCAGCGTACTGGTAGTGGCTATCGCCAGCGGTGCGGCCATCGCAAGCACAGGCGGGTCGGCGTCGGCCCAAACGGCAATGCCCCCGGTCAAGCCAGTGTCGGTCACAGGCGTCTACGCGCCGGGCACGAACAGCGAAGCCTACGAGGCCCGGTACGCCGCCCTTGAAGTCACCGCCGACATGATCGGGATCACCGAGGAACAGCTGGACCTGGAACTGCATGACAAGTCCCTCGCGCAGGTTGCCGAGGCACATGGGATCAGTGTCACCGACCTCAAGTCGGCCATCATCGCCGATGCCACCACCCGGATCGATGCCCAGGCCGTTGCGGGAGTCCTGACCGCCGAGAACGCGGCCGAGCGGAAAGCCGGTCTTGCGGACCACATCGAACGCTTGCTCGCCCACGTGCATGGGGCACCGCCACCGGCAGGCGGGGGACGCCGTGGCGTGAACCCGCCACCGGGCATCGTACCCACCCGTCCGGGCGTGTCCTCAAGTGGTGCTCTTGATCCGGTGCGACCGCGCGGGCAAGACCGACCCGCGGGGCAGGGAGGCATGCGCGGTCCGCGCGGTCCGCGCGGTCCGGTTGCGCCCCAGTCGTAAGACATTCCTCCGCATCTCGCATCGGATTACCCCGGCGGGGATTCTCGTCCGGGGTGTTCGTCTTTTGGGGGCGGCAAGGCAGCGATTCACCAGCGTGCCTGATTGCCACCGCACCGCCTCGTACAGTTCACGGTTGCTTTGGCAACGAAGACGGCGTTGAACTGTCCGTCGCGACATGCACCCACGGAAGGACCGGGCATCATGGACCAGCGTGCGCAGGACGCGACCACGCTCGCCCTCGACCAGGCAATCGCGACCCTCGGCGAGACGGGCCTGCAGGCCGCGGCCATCCATCAGGGAACGATGGTCGTGAACACAGTCGCGGGCATCGCTGATGTCTCAACCGGAACGCCAGTGACCCCGGACACTCTCTTCCCGATCTTCTCCATGTCCAAGGGAGTGACGGCCACCATCGTGCACCGGCTGGTGGAACGGGGTGTCCTTGCCTGCGACGAACCCCTGGCCCGATGGTGGCCGGCGTTCGCGGCGTATGGCAAGGAAGGCATCACCGTCCGCCATGCGCTCTCGCACCGGACAGGGCTGCAGACGTTCAAGAACCTCGACCGGTCCGAGTACCCGTCTCTGGACGCAACGGGCCGGAACCTCAAGGAAGCCACGCCAGACTACGCACCCGGCGCGTCGATGGGCTACCACGGGATGACCTTCGGCACCCTACTGGGGAAGGTGATCGAAGGCGCGACCGGCAAACCATTCGCCCGGGTCCTGCACGACGAAGTAACCGGGCCTCTGGGTATTCCCGACCTGTACTGCGGGGTCCCTGACGTGCCAGCCGTCACCAACCGTATTGCCGCCCTGTTGCCCGGGGGCATCCCGGACAGCGCGACCGGACTGGTGCAAATGACCGATGCCGAACGTGCGCCACTTGCAGTGACGGCGGCGAAGAGGGGCAAGCGCGAGTTCCAGACCGGGTGCATGCCGGCCGGAGGCATCATCACCAACGCCGCCAGCATCGTCCGGATGTATGGCGCGATGCGCGAACCCGGCCTCGATGGCGTGCGGATGCTGACGCCCGAGACGATTGCGAACGCCACCGTGCCGTACTTCGGCGCCGATGGCCGGCACATCGAATGGGTGGGACGCATGGGCCTCGGGTATGTCATTGGCGGTTCGGCTCACCTGGGATGTGGCGTGGTGATTCCTTCACCGTGGGCGGACTCATTCGGGCATACCGGTCTTGGCGGGTCGCTCGCGATGTACTGTCCGTCACGCGACCTTGCCGTGGCCCTGACCAAGAACGCCCTGATGCCCGGACGCCTCGAATGCCACACGTGGGACCTCGTCATGCGGGCAATCACCGGCGCCCTTGCCCTGCCGTACGAGGCATAGCGCCAAGACACAAGCGGTGGTTCGCGGCCGGTCAGCCCGTTCCATGAAGCGCGGGTTGCCGCGCCTAGTCCCGCGGTACCCTCTCATCCACGCAACTCCGGGTGGCCCTGGCGATAGGTCACCATGCGCGGGATTGCGCCATGTCAGGAATTGCAACGATGACCAGGATGACGGGCGGACGCACTCTTGGTGGCATTCCCCTGCGGGCTGTCCCGAGCCGGGAGGCCCCCTCGCAGGAGAAGGAACTCCTGACCACCACGGCCGCCCATCTCCGCACCTGGTATCCCGATGGTGTCCCCGCCGATGTCGACCAGGCCGCGCGTCACCTATGCGCGGTGTGGGTCGATTACCGTTTACCGATCGAGGACCGCACCTCTGACATCCTCGCCCTCATGGCGATGCACCCCCGCGAATTGCGCCTTCACGACCGCGACAAGGACGATGGATCCACGCGCGACCGACGCCGGTAACGCCAGTCATCCCGGCACTGAGCAGCGGGTGTGATCGACGCACAGATGCAAGGTGATGATGCTCGTGGGCTGGCGATCGAACCGCAAGGCACCCCGGTGACCGGGGGTCCCGACGAGTTCGCGCTGATCAACCGTTTGGCATCGTTGCTGGATAAACCGGCGCACGGCATCGGGATTGGTGACGATGCGGCGACGTGGTCGCCGACCCCTGGCACCGTGATGGTTGCGACCACCGACATGCTTGTGGAGGGCACCCACTTCCGCCTCGACTGGACCACTCCGGAGGACCTCGGCTGGAAGGCGATGGCCGTCAATCTCTCGGATATCGTTGCCATGGGCGCGACACCCCGTCACGCCTTGGTCTCCATCGCGCTTAGGCCAGACCAGGCCGGCATCGCGATCGAGATTTACAAGGGAATCGCGTCCCACTCTCGCGCGTCACGCACGTTCGTGATCGGCGGGGACACCGTGCGGACGGATGGGCCGCTCACGATCAATGTCACCCTCCTTGGGGAGGCGGACCAGGCACGGCTCCTTCGTCGAGCGGGCGCACGGCCCGGGGATGTCCTAGCAATCACCGGTACTGTGGGCGGATCGGCCGCAGGTCTGGCCCTTCTCAACGGTGAACCCACCACTGACAACCAGGACATGTGCCGACGCCTGCTGAACGCGCACCACCGGCCAGCACCACGCCTCCATGCCGGTCCGGCACTTGCGTCAATCGGCGTTGGGTGCGGGATCGATATCAGCGACGGCGTTGCCAGCGAGGCCGGTCACCTGGCACTGGCCAGCAATGTCTCAATCGTGATCGACGTCGATGCGGTTCCATTGCATCCGGACGCCATTGCGATGTTCGGCCTTGAACGTGCCCGCAGCCTCGGCCTGACCGGTGGCGAGGACTATGAACTCCTCGTGGCCCTGCCACCGTCGCTTCTGGACCGTGCGCGTGACGCGATTGCCACTGAGACGACCCTCACGGTCATCGGACGTGTGGTGCAGGACCATCAGGGAGGACTCGTTACCGTCACGTCCGGTGGTTCGCCGTTCACACTGGGTGCGGGTGGGTACGTCGCGTTCTAACGAGGCGACAAACGGTGTGTCGGCCACACCCCAAACGGCTTTCTGTCACCAATATGCGCGCCGCCATGCCGATCATGAGATGCTCCGGCGGGTCGGCAAGATCGATCACCACCGGATACTGCTCGCCAGTCGCGCTTGGGACCGGCTGCATTCCGACCGACCGGACAATCCCGGCGAAACCGCTCACCCCGAGGGCGGGATTGGCGATGGTCACCGCCTGGTCACGATGCAGCCTTGTCACGACGAACTCGTCGACATCCGTCGTTTCAAGCTGGAGACGTGACTTGTCCGCGACCACCATGAGGGTCGCACCAGGCATGACCGTGTCGCCGTCGTGCACCGCAACCACGGTGACGGAGCCCTCCCGCGGAGACGTGACCAGTACCGCATCGCCACCGCCCGGCGGCTCCACCCGGGCAAGTGCCTGTCCGTTCCCGACCCGGTCGCCAACAACGATGCGGTGCAGTCTCACGGTGCCACCAGCGAGCGATCCGGCGGCACTCTGCGATACCGGCCTCACGACACCGCGTATCGAAGTGGCAACCGGCAATGCTGGGCAGCCTGGTCCGGGGCACGCTGCGGTGGGAGAGGCGGCCGTCCCACCGGCAGCCCAGCTACCCGGTGCCGTCCCGAAAGCAAGGGCCGACCAGGCCACGACCAGGCCGATCGCTAGCAATACGAACAGGTACGCCCGCGACCGCCGGACGCGTGGAACCTTTATTGGCGTGCCATACCGGGAAGGCTGCTAGACACTGATGGACCGAGTTCACTGATCGCCATCAACACCTCGGTGACCGTCCCATCCCGGATTTCCAGACGGCGGGTACAGATCGACGCGACGCCGGCATCATGGGTCACCACCACGACCGTCCGTCCCACTGAGTGGAGATCCTGGAGCAACGCAATCACTCCGGACTTGTCCTCGCTGTGCAGGGCTCCGGTCGGTTCATCGGCAAGGATCAGGCGCGCACCGTTGGCGAGGGCACGGGCGATGGCCACGCGTTGTCGCTGGCTCCCGGACAGTTGCGCCGGCATTGCGAGCAACCGGTCGCCAAGTCCGACGCGATCAAGCAGAATGGCGGCCCGGGCATGCCGATCTGACGCGTTGATTCCGGCAGCCGCCATCGGGATGGCGACATTCCCAAGCGCGGTCAGCCCTATCAGCAGGTGGAGGCGCTGGAATACGAACCCGATCTCATGCAGGCGCGTCCGGGTACGCGCACGGTCCGCGGCCGGCGACATCCAGCCCCTCAAACAGGATGCGACCCTCAGACGGTTGGTCTAGCAGTCCGATCAACTGCAGGAGCGTGCTCTTACCCGATCCCGATGGTCCGACGATCGCAAGGAGGTCGCCAGCGCCAATGCGGAGGTCGCACTTCTTCTGGGCCGTCAGGCGAGCACCTCCCGCGCCGTACGACCGGCCAACCGCCACCAGGTCGATCTGCACGCCGCCATCAGGCATCCCGGAGGAACTCCACGGGATCGACGCTCGTCGCCTGCCTCACCGGGATGAGTCCTGACACCAGACCGACGACGACGGAGACCACCAGGAGTGTCGCGAACATTGGCGGATCCTCAACGTACAGGACCTCGACCCCATACTGCGGCGCGATGGACCGGTTCGTCCATCCGCCAAGCAGCGATGCCATCACCCACCCGCCGATGGCGGCGAGGATGCAGATGAGGGCTGCCTCACCGGCAACGGTTGCGAGGATCGTCCAGCGGGAGAGGCCGATTGTCCGCAGGGTGGCGAACTCGATACGACGCTCCGCGACGGATCGTACAAGGACGGTGCTCACGAACAGGGCAGCGATCGCCAACGTGAGGCCGATCATCATTCAGGAGAAGAACACCCCGGCGGACATGATCAGGTTGGATGCCGCCACAAGTTGGTCGGTGTCGAACAGGCTGACCGCGGCGATGCCGTTGAGGCGGCCCCGTGCCGCCTGGGCCGCCGGGTCTGCATCGAGTGCGCTTCCCGCAACTGGCGAGCGCAATGCGACCGCAGTCAGGTTCATCGCATCGGGAATGGCGATCCGTTGGCGATGCTCCTGATAGTCAATGTACGCGTATCCGTCGGAACCGAACGCCGTGCCCCGGAGGCGCCCCACCCCGACCACGGTGAATGATCGCCCACTCAACCGCAGCGATGCGCCGACGCGCAGGCCAGTCTCGCGGGAAAGCTTGTCCCCGACGACGACCTCATCGGCCCGACGCACCCACCGCCCGTCGGCCAGGACGAGCAACCCGTCAATTTCGGCCGGTACCCCATCCACGCCTATTACGGTGACCAGCGGGGTCGGTTCGTCCGCCCGGGTCGCCCCCTCGGCGTCGCGGGTCAGACTGGCGAGAGTCATGCCGATGGCCAACCGGACCTCCCGCAGGCTGCGGATCTGTGCGAGAACCCCCGATGCCTTCGGGATGGCCCCGGTCGTGTCGTCCAGCAGGACGGGCACCAGCGTGCCTCCTCCCTGCTGGACGACATAGATGTCAATATAAGTCTTGACAACATTGCTGATGTACAGATCAGTCTTGGCGCGGGTGACCCCAAGGAGAAGCATGCCGATGCCGAGCGCGATGCCAACCCCGAAGACCATTCCGGTGAGTGCCCGCGCGCGCCGAACAACCGTGCGCACAGCAAACGGCAACGACAAGATCCACGGGACCGATGGTGCCGATCTTCGGGGGCCGATGCGTGCCGACGCAGTGAATACTCTCACTTCAAAGACATCGTACGCACTTGGTTCCGTACCGGATCAGACGGGCTTCCGCTGATTCCGTACCGTCCCCTCTGCATGGTGTGCCCACGAGGGTCTCGGTCTCCGTCCCTACACTTGGCGCATGGACACCTCGTTTCACCACTTGGTCAAGACTGAGTGCGGGCGCGCCCGATTGGCCGAATTGCAGGCAAGACCGGGGCCGATTGCGCGTCTCCGTTTCCTGTGGTTCCTCGCCATCGCCACCCTGCGCGACCTGAGGAAGCGCTCAATCGTGTCGGCGACGCGCTCGGCAATCAAGCCGCTCTCACCGGATTGATCCGGTCATCGTGTCACAACCGGAGCTCAGACGGACCTGTCCGGTAGAAGTGGCAATGGCGCAAATCGACTTGCACCCAAAGAGTGGATAGTCGCCAGCGCACCGGCCACACTGGCCGGGCAAGGAGGCACCATGGCCCGTCGACGCATTGTTCCCGTTCCGGTACCCGCACGGGGACCGGGAACGTCCGCCACCGACCAGCCGGGACCTGCCACTGCCACCGTCGTTGATCTGCCCATGCCGATCATCCGGCCGTACATCGGACCGTATTCCCCGGAGTTCCGTCACGAGGCCGTCCTGCTGACACGGTCCACGAGCGTTCCCATGACCCATGTTGCCCGGGAACTGGGCATCAGCAGTGACCGCTTGCGCGACTGGATCGCCCAGGCTCGTCACGACCCGTGCCAACTGCACGAGGGAACCCTCTGCGAGACCGGGCAGGCCGAACTGGTCCGCCATCGTCGCCAGCGAGGGCACCACCAACGAACAGGGCAGGCGGTGACCGTCACGCCCGTCACTGGCGACCAGGCGGATTTCCCCACGGCACTGCGGTTCGCAGTCGTCGCCCGGTTGGCGTCACGCTGGCCGGTTGCCACTCTCTGCCAGGGGATGGGGGTTTCCCGGTCGGGGTACTACGCATGGAAGGACCGCCTCCGGCGCCTCCGGCGCCTCCGCGGCCGACAACCCGCGCCGGGTGGCCACGGGCGCGTTGTGCATGGCATCCGCACCGGTGACGGCTGGCTGCATCGTGCCGTCGTCATCGACCTGCGACTCCTCCAGCTCGTCGGCTCGGAGGCGTCCGCCACCCTGGATGCCTCGCTGACCGGAAACGCGGTGCGCATGGCCCTGCACCGCCGGCGACCGGCCAGGGGCCGGGAACGTGTCCACCATTCCGACCTCGGCAGCACCTACACCGCATGGGCCTTCCGGGCCCTGCTGCGACCGGCCGGCATCACCGGCTCCATGGGGAGGCCGGGCACCTGCCTCGACAACGCGGTCGCGGAGACCTTCTGTGCAACCCTGAAGGTCGAGCTCATCCACCGGCGGCCCTGGCCCTCGCGTGCCGACGTGGTCCAAGCCATCTTCGCCTCTGTCGAAACGTGGTACACCCCGCACCGTCGGCACCGAAGCCTTGGCTACCTCAGCCCCGTTGCCTTCGAAGCCTCCCAACCGTCTGCCCCCTCCGCTCCCAAACCATTGACTGTCCGATAAATGGGTGCAAGTCCACCTGCTTCCCCCGCGGATCCATCGGCGGTGTCACAAAACTCGTTCGGCGATACCTCTACGAATAGAACTGGCGATTTCGGGTGTGAGACGGGTCGCCCAATGCGTCCTTGAAGGGACATGCCCATGAGCCCATCCACACGACCCGCTCCGTTGACACCGGTCTTCTACCACCCCACTCAGCACGCTTCCCACGACTTCATCTCGATCCAGAAGATCCCGGTCTTCATTGCCCAGTCTGGTCGCGATCCCATCGGTTTCGAGCCGTTTACGGATGACGACTTCGCGGTCGCGCATGACCCTCAATTCGTTGCCAACGTGTTTGGCCTGCGCACCCGCAACGGCTTCGGCACGATGGACGAGAACCTGAACCACGCCCTGCGGTATTCCAGTGCATCACTCTGGGCGGCCGTCTCCCACGTCCTGGAGGCAAACCAGGGCGGTTATCGCACCGCGTCTGGCGTCGCGTGTTCCGCGACCCAAGGGTTCCATCACTCGGGCTACAAATTCGCCGGGGGCTTCTGCACCTTCAATGGCCTGATCATCGCCGCACGCAAGGCGCTGGCGGCGTATCCGGACGTTGCGCGCGTCCTGATCATTGACGGGGATGGCCACTACGGCAACGGTACCGATGACATCATCCAACACCTCAAGCTTCGCGACACGATCATCAACGTCACCCGCCAGGAGATCGGGAAGGGTGGAAACGGTGGGCCACATTCACGGTTCAGCAAGGATGACTGGGAGGCATGGACACGTGACCTCATCACCACACACACACCCGGACTGGTGATCTTCCAATCGGGTGGCGATGCGTGGGATCTCGACCCGCTGGGTTCCGGATATCTCTCAAAGGAGGCGCTGGGCCACCGCGACCGAGGGGTGTTCGGCGCGGCGCAGTCGGCAGGCATCCCCTTGGTGTGGAACCTTGCCGGGGGCTACGCAAACCCGATGCAGCTCACCATCGACCTGCACCTGCAGACCCTGCGCATCTCGGATGAGGCCCTCGCAACTGTCGCGGGGTGAACGGAATGCGCCGCCGTTCCCGCATTGGATACGGCATTGCCGGACTCTGGGAGGCCTCGGGGCGACTAGCCCCGCTGCCCACCTGGTTCGGTTTCATTGCCAACGGACATGGTTGGCGCGGTATTTGCAAACTTGCGGACGCGGAACCACGCGAACTCGTTGGGAGACGCAACGTTATTCGTTGACGTCACCGCCTGATACCCAAGATCCCATCCAGGAACCGTCCGGCTGTTCACGACCGCGTTCCCAAGCCGGTTCGTGACCGTCGTGCCGTAAACGTCAAACCGTGCAACCTGGCCGTTCCCCGGGTTGGGAATGCCAGAATATTCGCCGTAGTACACCGCAGTCGCGCCCGACGAGTCACGCGCGACGCTCGTGATCCGCGTCATATCGATATTGAACAGCATGACGAACATCGGTGCGGACGTCGCTGCCGATCCGCGAACCCCGAATGACCGGGTGTATATGTTCGGCGAGAGCTTGAGTATCAGGCTCTCGGTCACGTAAGGCCCCACGACCCGTGACTTGGACACCAAGAACAGGGAGGTGTCCCCGGCCCACCACCAATCCCCAGCCGACGAAATGGAGAGGCGTCCACCCGATACGTTGACGGACCCGGAGGCAGGGTTCACGACGGTCCATCGGGTGGTGTCAACCGCGGTTCCGTTGAAATCGTCGAATGCGTCGAAAGTCGCGGCGCCATCGCTGCCATCCGAAAGTGCCGGATTGCCCCAGAACTGTCGCACGGTCACCGAACCGGACGCCGGGATCGCGGGGATCCGAACCCAGGTTCGTCCACCTGTCTCGCGCCAGAACGGCAGCGGATTGTTGTTCCCATCGGCGTACCGAAGGGTAGTGGCTGACGACGACTGCACCCATGCCGACAGCAAGGGCACTTCAGCCGGACTTACCGCACGCGTGAATATTCGGATGTCGTCGATCTGCCCGACAAACTGTCCGTTGTTGTCCCGGATGTCGCGACCGATGGCAACGTTGATCGGGATCAGCGGACGCGGGGGCGCCGCATTGGAGCCATCAAGCACCCCATCAATGTAGATCCGGCCTGAACCATCGGCTTCCCGCGTGGCAGTGACTGAGTGCCACTGTCCATCGGTTACCGCACGTGTCGAGACAACCGTGAACCCATACTGTCCACCACCATATGACCACCATCGCAACGTCCCCTGACCGGTGGTGTGCAATTGGTATTCACCGTTGAAGTTATTCGCATCACGCTGCTGGATGATGACCTGCCCAGCAACAAGCGACGTTCGGATGCGTGCATGGACCGCGAATGGCCCAGTGCCAGTGATGGAGGGTGCGGTGCCAAGTGACAGGTACGCGCTCCCGGACAGTGTCATCCCGGACCCTTCCGTGCCCGGCAACCACGTCACTCCACCTACGGCAGCGCCTACGTGTCGCTCCCCTGTGGCATCGACAACCCACGTCCCGGTGGCATCGTCCGGATGGGTAACCATCCACGCGCCGTCCGCATACGGTGCCAGAATCTCGACCTGATGATCAACGAGCGCGACATTCGTCATGTTCGTGACCGTCACCGGACGATACGTTGAACCCGCACCAACTGGTGCAATCCCGGAAATGGGTGCGGTCGACCGTACCCAGCGCAGGCCACCGGAAAGAATGCCCGCGTGTCCATGATCCGACGCATCGGCCATCGTGACACCACGTGTCTCCGTCGAGAGGATCGGGTAATACACAAGAAGGCCAGCCTCGACACCGCGCAAACGAACCGGCATCGAGGCAGCGACTTGTCCCTCCGTCCGTGCATCCCCCCAGAACCGGACCTCGTCGATGGTCCCGGCGAACCCACTGGATACCCCCGAACCTGACCACCCAATCGATTGCGTGTTCGTGGCGACACTTGGTGAAGCCAGGCGTTCGCCGGTGCCATCGGTTTCAGACGCAACCGTGGAGCCGTTGACATCGACCCGAACTACAGTGCCAGCCTCAAATGACACTGAGAGGTGCGACCAGACATTCACCGGCAGGGCTGGCGAGGTCGAGACGGCGATCCATTGCCACGGGACCTCGCGCGACATGACCCGGGTGCCGACTTCGGGTCGGCCGTCATTCAGGCGGATTGCCAGCACATCCGCACCAGTCACGTCGTTCTCGGCGTAGATCGTTCGGGAGCCGGTCACCGCCGACGGGCGAACCCACAGGTCGAAGGACCAATTCGGACGCAGCGCAAGTGATGGCGTGCCCGACCAACTGACCGCAACCGCGTCGCGGCCACCATCCAGGTTGACGGCCATGCCACCGAACGCGGGGTACTCTACCGACGTGGTTGCCGTTGCCGTGGCGGTTGGCGCCGGTGTGGATGTACGGGTTGCGACGCTGAGCGGAGCCGTGGACGTTGCGGTGCTTGTCTGGACTAGGGCTAGAGGAGTCTGGGTCACGGGTGTGCCACGGGCGGCCCCCAGAGGCGTGCCAGCCAGATTGACGCCAACATCCGAAGCACGCCACGTGAAGTCGAGGGCCGCTCCGGGTGCCCGGTTGTCTCCGTCTTCATCCGGGACCGCGAACGGCAACGATGCCCGCACCCTCAGGCTTGCACGTTCACCGGGATTGAGGACTCCCGGTACCGGAACGGGCATGACCGTCGGCGTGGGCACGCTTGGCTTGGTGACGCCACGAGGCAGGGCAGGCCCTTCGTAAACCTGCACGACAGTTGCACCGGCCCCGGGTGTTGCGCCCTGGCAAGCCAGGCGACGTCCAGCCACTGGAGGCGTCGCGGTGCCCGGCGCAGTCGTCGCCTCAATCCACGGACCCGTTACGCATTGGTCGACGCGCAACTGGATGCCCCGCACCGGGTCAAGTGCCAGCGCATTGCCATTCGCACCGGGGGCACTGACCCCCATTTCGAGGCGCACGCTGTTTGTCCCGGCATTCTCTAGAGCGACCGAACGATCAACCGTCTCGCCGGGCAGTAATGAATGAAGTTCGAAGAGGGGGGATCCGTCTGTCTCCCCTACCAGTCGGACGGTACCGGCCTGGAAGGTGTTGAACGGGTTGGAAGTGGCCGCCACGAAAGCGGCAACGGTGCGCCCGATGGCAGGCGATGCCAGCCCGACAAGCGCGATCGACACCACTCCGATGGGAATGACCCGACGCCGGACCCACTCTCGCATTGCGAACTTCACGGGAATGCCTCGGGACGGGTGACGGGCACTGGGCTTCCGAGCCTGTCTGGCCCGTGTTGCCAACGCAGCCGGTCAAGCAATCGCCCCCACCATCTCACCGAAAGCGCCAACGGCTTGCCCATGCAATGACAGGTCCGGGCATCCGCGACTCCCTAATCACCTCGGAAGTCTAACGATTACGGATGTTGCGCCACTGAACCATTTCCGTTGCCACTCCACCGGGACATCGCTAGGCGGTTTCCGGCACGCCGATTGCCCGGCGCAACCCCGCAAGGACCGCGTCGGTGACCGCTCCGACATCCATCGGGTCCGGGTTCCGCGTGGTGCCGACGGTTGCAAGGCCATGAACCAAGGACCATGCGATGTACGGCGCGGCCTCGAGGTGCCTGCCGTCCATCATGTCAGCCTCGTTGAGGGCGGTCAGGCACTCCCCGAGCACCTCCCACGGTGACGGATCATCTGGCGCGTCCGGCGCAGCATCGCACGCCGCAAAGGCCACCTCGAACAGACCCGGGTTCGTGACCGCGAAACTGATATAGGCCCGACCGACCGCCTCGAAGCGCACCAGTGCCCGCCTCGCTCCACCTTCATCGTTTCCCTCGTCCACACAAGTCGCGCCGGCAGCGGCTTGCATCGCACGGGCCAGGGCCTCGCGGGCGCGGCGTGAGACCGCAGCCAGGAGATGACCGTGGCTTGGGAAGTGACGGTACGCCGCCGACGGGGTCACCCCAACCGAGACGGACACCTCCCGACCAACCAAGCCACGCAATCCACTGACCTCAACCCGGCGCACCGCCTCATCGATCAGGGCATTCCTCAAGTTCCCGTGATGGTAGGAGGCGCGAGGCACCACTCGCCCGACCTTGGCCTTCGACACGACAACAAGATTGTTCTGCTCCGAAAGCCGACTGTTTGTGCCCATCGCCAACGTCATACCGGTAGATCCGATCCCTTGACAAGCACACCGGATCAACCAATGATGCATTGACCGCGGGCATGGAACGCCGTTCCTTGTGCAGATCGCCCGCCCTCAAGGGAGAGACCCGTGCGAATTGCCGTCCTTGGCGCATCAGGCCGTACCGGCAGGCATGTGGTTCGCCATGCCCTCGATGCCGGGCACACCGTCAACGCCCTGTTCCGGGACGCGTCCACCGCGCCACCGGCCCATCCAAGCCTGCGGGCCATTACCGGGCAGGCGACGGACCTTGGTGCCATCGCTGAGGTTCTCTCCGGCGCAGATGCTGCGATCTCCGCACTGGGTCCCCGTGTCGGAGGCCAGCCTGTCCCACTCTGCGCCACCGCGTCGGGCCACGTCATCGAGATCGCGTCCGGGTGCACTGGCTTTCGCTACATCGTCATTTCGGCAGCCGGCGTCAAAGGCCCTCCCGACACGACCCCGTTCCTCGCCCGACTGCCGTCGCGGATCATCCGGGCACTCCTTGGCAAAACCTACCTTGACAAGGACGCCGAGGCCGCGGTCATCGCCTCCAGTTCCATTGAGTGGGTACTCATCCGACCCCCAGGGCTGACCGATGGCACGCCAGGCGGGAACGTGAAGTCCGACGCGACCCGGGCAACCGGCGGGCGGATCTCGCGGGATGACCTCGCGCGGTTTGCCGTGCTGATGACGACCGATCCGACCTACGTCCGGCAGTCACCATTCGTTGCCGGGTAGCGAAGGTGATCCCTCGTCAGCAACTGCCCGGGGGCATCACATCGCGATTGGCACTTACCGCCATACAATCCTGGCAGACCCGATGGCAACCAGGGAAGGTGATACCCACATGCGCACGAGACGGTTGGGACACACGGGCCGGCGTGTCTCGGAACTGTGCCTGGGAACCCTGACATTCGGCCACCAGGCCGACCAGGCGACGTCGTTCCAGATCCTCGACACCGCCATTGAGAATGGCATCACCCTCGTTGATAGCGCTGATGTCTACCCCTCGCTTGCGCCACCGGAACGTGCCGGCCTGAGCGAAACGATCCTCGGGCGCTGGCTTGCCAAGCGTGGCGGGCGAGACGGACTGGTGATCGCCACGAAGGTCTTCAACCGCACGGGACCCCGTCCCAACGATGCGGGTCCCGGGAGAAAGCACGTCATCCAGGCGTGCGAGGTGAGCGTGCGAGGTGAGCCTGCGACGCCTCCAGACCGACTACATCGACCTCTATCAGACGCACGCACTCGACCCGGACGCACCCCTCGCGTAGACACTCCGCGCACTTGATGACCTGGTTCACGCCGGGAAGGTCAGGTGCATCGGCACGAGCAACCTGAAGGCGTGGCAACTTGCCGATGCTGACTGGACCAGTCGCCACCTTGGCCTGCCTGTGTTTGCGTCGGTCCAGCAGCGATACAACCTGCTTCACCGTGCAATCGAGGACGAAATCGTGCCCGCGTGCCAGTCGCTCGGCGTGGCCATCCTGCCGTGGAATCCCCTGGCCGGCGGTTTGCTTACCAGCGCGTATTCCAACCGTCGACTTCCCGCAGGCAACCGGTTCGACTTGCCCGGTAGCCGGGGTGAGATGTACCGGAGACGGTATTTGAATAGGGCAACCCTTGATGAGGTTGACCGCATCCGGGTATTCGCTGCGCGCCACGGCCATTCGCTGACCGACGTCGCGCTCTCGTGGGTGGCATCGCAACCCGGTGTGACCAGCACGCTGATCAGTGCGGACAACCCGGAACAGTTGCGCGAGGCGGTTGGCTCATTAGCCGTCGTCCTTTCGGACGAGGAACGCGACGCATGCGACGCGGCGTGGTTCAACCTGCCCCGGACCCGGGATTTGGGGGTGCCGTCAACCCAGGAGCTCAACAATTCGGGCACGGCCAGGAGCACGTAGCGTCGTGGCGACGGTCGGAACAGGTAGAGACACGTCAGGTTAGCGACATCAGGATGTCCGCGTTGGCATCGCCACCTGACACGTATTCGCCATGCATGAGGTCCAAATGCATGGGGACGTCCCGCGACATCGCCGCCACGGCGATGCCGATGAAGCGGTCATACGAAGGACGATCTGGCCAGAAGCCCAGGAACCGCACGGTGTCATCGCACACCTTGATGAGATGGACGTGCGCCGCCCCGTGCCCCTTGAGCGAGGTCGCGACCTCGCGGGCAATCTCGATGCTCGCGTCGGTCAAGCCACCCGGAACCCGCACGGTATGCCATCCGACAACACCCATTTCACATACCTCGCACTGACATGGAACGGTCCCCGACGCATTTTTCCTTCAATTTTCGTGATGTCCGTGTCCGGTCGCCCAGCACTCACGAGTGCTAGATTCATATCATGCTTTTTCTTCATCGTTTCATAACGCCTATTGTTGCTGAAGTACGGTATAATCAAGGACAGATTGCAGCTGATCGCTCCCGGGTTGGCAACTACTCGTCACACTCAAGACTCCACCCAATACGACGGCGGTCTGGTGTCGCACCTAGCGCAGGAGGCATCCGAAATGAGCATCTCGTGCACACTGATCGACCTTAACGGCGTGGAGGACGACCGAGACTTCCCTTTCACGTTCTTCGACCTGATCATCACGTGCAAGGAAGTCGGACCGATGTCTGCCGATGAGCGCACAAGTGTCCTTGGACGCCTGCTCTATGCCGACTCAGTCATCCACGCGTCGGAACTGCTCGACATGGTTGCCATCTACTTGGGGATGGGGCTATCTGACCACGCAACGGAGGTCCTCGAAATGATCCGGGACGAAGCCCGGACACCTCACGGGCAGGATGAAGAGCTTCAGGATTGAGGGACGGGGCACCTCCCAGGCTTAGACAGGGAGCGGGACGTATCCCTTCGCGCCGGTCAGGATGGCGTCGGACATGTTTGCGCCAGTGAACGTGGTGTCGAAAAGTGCCGCATCCGTGAGGTCCGCGCCTGACAGGTTGGCCTGCGAGAAACTGGCGCGCGTCAAGTCCGATTGGAACAGGATGGCCCTCGAGAGGTTCGCCCCATCGAGGTTCGCGCTTCGCAGGGACACGCGCGATAGCTCAGTGCCAACCAGGATCGCCCCGCGCAGGTTGGCCCCGGATAGGTTCGAGTCCGACAGTTTGGCATTGGTCAGGTTCGCTCCAGCCATTTCCGCGTGCCAGAACGTCGACGCAGGCACGAACACACCAGTCAGGTTGGCACCGGTCAGTGTTGCCCCGAACAGGTCGGCATCCCGCATCGTCGCCCTGGTGAGGTTTGCTCCGGACAAGTCGGCGTAGGAGAGGCCCGCTCCGCGCAGGGTCGCCTTGGTCAGGTCCGCGCCGACGAGGATGGCACCCGTCAGGTCGGCGTTGTAGAGGGTCACTCCAGACATGATCGCGCCGGTGAGGTCCACCCCCGACAAATCGCACCCGGACAGATCGGCGTTGACAAGGTTGCGCTTCACATTGCAATCGGGTGCCGCGTGCGTAACACCGGGCACCGCAATCATCACTGCAATCGCGACACCGACGGCACGCAGGGTAGAGGCCAGACCGGCCATGGACTGTCGCATGACCGGAGGATAGCGCGGTTTCACCGTTGCGGCCCGGGCGGGCATCAAATACCGGACCGTGACCAAGGCCAGGTCGTCACGTCCGCGCATCATTGGCGGATTACCGGCGACCCACAAGGGCTATTGTCCCCGCCGGGCCCAATTCACGACGTCGCGGAAGCCGATGGCGGGCGCCCGAGGGTGCCCGCCGGGCCCGGCGAAGTCGGCGTGGTTGAAGTTGGCGAGCGAGCCTTCGGTTGAGAGCAGGCTATGCGGACAATTCCTGAGCCATTTCCTTGAAGGAGACTTCGATGGGGGTCGGCTTCCAGTCGAGCAGCTCGAATGTGGCGCGGTTGTCGTACGACGCCTTCTTGCCCAGGAACGGCGCCATGCCCCGCGCCTCGCGATCAAAGAGCCCCATGAACCGCAGCAGGAAGCTTGGCGCCCGGCGCGACGGCACCTTGCTGTAGCCCGCGCTCTTGAGGACGCTCGCCATGCTGGCCATCTCGACGGGCACCGCGCTCGCGGCGATGAAGCGCTTTCCGGCCACGCCGGGCGCCGTCAGGGCCTTGACGTGCAGGCGCGCGACGTCGCGCACGTCGATCATGCCCATCGCAACGTCGGGGATCATCGGCACCTTGCCGGCGATCATGTCGGTCATCATCGCCACGCTCTGGCCTTCGAGGTTCGCGCCCAACGACGGCCCGAAGACGGCCCCTGGATTGATCACGACGAGTTCCATCGTGCCACCCTCGGCGGCCTTCCATGCGGCCCGCTCCGCGAGCGTCTTGCTCTTCGAATATGATCCGATCTTGGCGTTGACGTCGGACCACGAGTCGGGCCCGTACTTGCCGGTCTCCTTTCCGGCTGTGACCGCAACGATCGACGAGGTGAGCACGAGGCGCTTCACGGCGACGCGCTGGGCCGCGGCGATGACGCGCTTTGTACCCTCGACGGCAGGCGCGATGAGCTCGTTCTCGTCTTTGGGCTCTGCGATCGCGAAGGGCGACGCGACGTGCATGACGAAGGTGCAGCCCTTCATCGCCTCGTTCCACCCGGAATCCGAAAGGAGATCGGCCTCGGCGAAGGTCAGATGGTCAGTCGACGTTACCTTCGCAAGAGCCGCTGTGGTCACGTCCGCTTTGGACCGAGATCGGATCGTCCCGACCACTTCAAATCCTTGTCGCAAAAGTTCAGCCGCGCAGTGCTGTCCGATGTAGCCGGTAATGCCTGTCAGAAGAACACGCTCTTTCAAGAAAATTACTCCGTGGGTGACTGGATGGAGCGGATTCGACTGGTGGTACCGAGTGATACGTAAAAAATAGCCGACGAAGCACGCCCCGTCAACGGTGAAGTGCCGACCCACAGTTGCGGCCCGTGCGGGCATCAAACGCGGAGCCGTTACCTGGGTTTCGGTGTCAGAGGGTCTCACTGTTGCAGGGATCGCACATGACCCAATGATCTACTGCTCCGCCGGACCCTGTTCACGAAGTCGCGGAAGCCGATGGTGGGCGCCCGCCGACCGGCACGACCCGCCCCTCGTCCAGATCCATCAGGTCGAACCCTGTGACAACGTCAGTACGGCCCCTCAAACCAATCCATTGGGACTCGTGCAGCCAGTCGGCGCCCTGCGTGTCGCCATCGGGCCAGCCAGACATTGCGAGGTTGCACGCCGCGATCTCCCCTGCACTCGGGTCGTGGATGGAGGCAAGTGCTGAGAGGACCGCTTGGTCGGAGGCGTGCGCACGAACGATCTGTTCAAAGCCCGTGGCGTCCGTCCCGAACAGCGTGAACACCATCGGAGACATGCCAACGTGAGACCGATAGTCCCCAACGGTTCCCGCCAGGGAGCCTCTCATCTTGTCGATGGATCGTGGCAGCATGTACACGCCACCCAAGGCCTCCCAGGGACTGCGAGGCGGATCCTTGGTCAAGTCCATGACTGTTTCCCCAACGCCGGTCTGTGTGCGACGGACTCCACCAGCACGCCCGTGCGTCTGGTCTTCGGTCCCGTGCTGGTCCACCGGCGATACAGGCTATCCGCATTCGCAACACCATGCGTGGAGACGAAACCGCCCGGCCATCACGTGGATGTGCCGGGCGGCTGATCAGTGTATGCGTGGATCAGGCGTCGCGCTATCCGAGTTTGGAAAGAATGACCTTGCGGACGGAAGCATCGTCGAGGACAGGTGTGACGGTGATTGCCATGAACTCTGCCCAATTGAGGATGTACGCATAGACGACGTCCGCGGACTTTGCCTCCACGATGTTGACATCGCTGCCGTCGGCAATGTTGTGCCAGCGGCCGATGGTGCGCATGTCCGGACCCTCCTGGGCACGGTCATCGGCCTCCGTCTGATGGGCAAAATGCTTGAACACCTCCATTTTTGTCGAGTGTTCGCATTTATACGTGATTAGATAGGTAGTCATACCTACCTGCCTCCCAGTGCCGGTCTGTGCGTCACGGACTCCACCAGCGCGCCCGTGCGTCTGGCCTTCGGTCCCGTGCTGGTCCACCGGCGATTCAGCGTATCCGCATTTGCAAGTCTGTGCGTGGAAACGGCGCCGCCCGGCCAACACGTGGATGCACCGAGCGGTGGGTGTCAGTGGATGCGTGTGGGAGTAGCGCCCGTACTCATCGTGACCGGTGTTGGGAACGAATGGGGACGTAGCTTGCCGATGGTCCGGATCGAGGATGCCGGGAACACAGGCCTTGCCCATTGGCGGGTGGGACGCTTCACCCTGTGCGGCCTTGGGTCGCTCCTCGT
>CAMDTO010000016.1 GCA_945907765.1 Thermoflexus hugenholtzii JAD2
GCACCTTGATCGATCAGATCGGGAGTGCGTACGGCTGCCGAATTGATGCTTGTCTTGTCGGCCCCGGCACGCAGTACGCCGTACAAGTCATCGACGGTGGCTAATCCACCCCCGACACAGAGTGGGATGAACAATTCCCGCGCACAGTCCTCAAGGAGGCCCATGAACAGACCGCGGCCTTCATGGGAGGCAGTGATGTCATAGAACACCAGTTCGTCGGCACCCTCGGCGTTGTACCGGCGTGCGAGTTCAATCGGATCACCCGCGTCCTTGTCGGCCGAGAACTTCACTCCCCGGACGACACGGCCCGCAGCAACATCGAGACAGGGAATGACCCGCTTCGTCAACATCATTCAGCTTCCCGTCACGCGCCGGTTCGGGTTGCGGCGATTGCCTCCGCGACGGTGAGGCGCCCGGCGTACAGTGCGCTTCCGACGACCGCGCCCTCGAGGCCGAGCCGATGCAATTCCTGGAGTTGCGCCACCGTTGTCACTCCGCCAGATGCGATCACGGACGCACGTCCGGCAACGGCGCGGTTCAGGACCTCGAGTTCCGGGGTGTTCGGACCAGTCAACGTTGAGTCACGTGCGATGTCGGTGCAGACAAAGCGGATCACACCCAGTCCGATCATGGCCTCGGCGAGGTCTCGGGTGGTCATCTCGGATGGTGCCTGCCAGCCCCGGGTGGCAACACGACCATCGCGTCCGTCAATCCCGACGATGACCGCTTCGGGGCCAGAGGCACGAACCGTTTCAGCGACCTGTTCGGGATGTTCAACGGCGGCCGTGCCGAAGATTACGCGGTCTGCGCCGGCATCCAGGGCGGCCCTGGCGACCGCTGCGGAGCGGATGCCACCGCCCAGTTCAAGTCGTGCGCCATGCGAATGCACGATGTCGGCGAGCTTTCGAACAAGGGCAGCGTTTGCCGGTGCCCCATCACGGGCACCATCAAGGTCAACCACGTGGAGCCACGAGGCACCATCCCCAAGGAACCGGTGCGCAACGGCTTCTGCCGGATCGTCGTAGACCGTCTCGCGGGCGTAGTCGCCTTGGTAGAGGTCGACGACCAGTCCTCCCCGCAAGTCAATCGACGGCAGGATCACAAACCCTGTGCCTGTGGAAACGTGTGTACCGGCGTTCATGCCACCCCCACGTGATCGGTTTGGCGGGTCGTAACGTGGCCAAGTTCACCACGAACGATCCGGCCGAAGTTTGCGTACAGGCGTAGCCCGCTGGCTGCACTCTTTTCGGGATGGAACTGCGTTGCCACCAGGCTTCCCGAAGCGATCACCGACGGAAACGTCGTGCCATATGTTGTATCTCCAATAACAACCTTCGGGTCAGTTGCATCAACGTGGAAGGAATGCACGAAGTAGAAGTGCGTGCCATCAGCGATGCCGTCAAAGATCGGATGTGACCGCACTTGGCGCACTTGGTTCCAACCCATGTGGGGAATGCTCAGGCCGGGTGCAAATCTCCGGACGGTCCCGCCGAGAATGTCAAGGCATGCGTGCGATCCACCTTCCTCGGAAACGGTGAACAGGGCTTGCATGCCCATGCACACCCCAAGGAATGGCTTTCCCGCCGAGATGACCTCACCGATCACACCGGTGAGGTTCCGAGACACCAGGTTTTCCATGGTGTCGGCGGCGGCGCCAACCCCCGGGAGGATGACACCCGGCGCCCTCCGGATGACCGACGCATCGTCAGTGACAATTGCGTTGAGCCCGGCATGGACGACGGCGTGCACGACGCTCCGGAGATTTCCCGCTCCGTAATCAATGATGGCGATTGCGTCGGCGGTGCTCACAATGGCCTCCTCTCTGGGCGAACGGTGACCGGCATGAAGGGGTTGTCACGCGGCTCAAGCCACCGGACCATTACCCCGGGCCAAGGTTACCGAAACGTGTTTGCCGCCGACTGCAACACACTTGACGCGATGTTGCCTGCCGTCTGGAGGACGATCATGGCGACGAAAGGCGAGAGGTCGAGCATTCCCATGGTTGGCAGGATGCGACGCAGTGGCGCCAGGATCGGCTCGGTGATATCCCGGAGGAACCGTGAGATGACATTGTCACTTCCTGGCGGAACGAACCACGAGAAGATCGCCCGCAGGAAGATCGCGCTCGTCAGGACCTGCACGAGGAGACTGACAAATTGGGCCGCATAAAAAAAGAGGTACTGGATTTCCATCGGTCAGGGTCTCCGTTCGCCAAAGATCGCGCGTCCGACGCGTACGAGCGTCGCGCCTTCCTCGACCGCGACTTCAAAGTCGCCACTCATGCCCATTGATAGGTGTTGCCACGGATGACCCACGGCGATCGCCTCGGAATGCAGTTCAGCGTGGAGTTGTGCAAGGTGCTTGAAATAGGGTCGGGTCGCTTCGACGCTGCCAAGATCGTGCGCATCCGGCGCAATGCACATCAAGCCATCCAGGCTGAGGCCGGGGAGCACCCGGACTTCACGGAACAGGGCTGAAAGGTCCCCGGAAGCAACACCACCCTGTGATGACCGTTCGGCCACGTTCACTTGGAGCAGGATCCGAACCGTACCTCCCGTTGCGACTGCCCGGGCTCCTAACGCACGTGCGAGATCCAGCCGATCGACGCTGTGGACGAGGTGAAAGTGATCGGCGGCTGATTTGGCCTTGTTGGTCTGCAGCCCACCGATGAGGTGCCAGACCGGCCCCTCGCCAAGCTCCAAGATCTTGGGGACCGCTTCCTGCACCCGGTTCTCACCGAGATCGGTGATGCCCGCAGCGATTGCGTTTGCAACGTCCTCGACTGGCCACGTCTTGCTCACACCGATCAGCGTGACGTCGGCAGCGTTCCGGCCCGAACGCTGTGCGACTTGGTCAATCCGCGCGCGCACGAGCCGGATGCGGTCCCGCATCGTCGCATCTGCAGTGCCATGCACTGAGGCACTTCCCATGGGTGACGGCGCGGTAACCATTCGCCTGAGTCTATCACCAGCGGTCGGGCATATGGACTGGGGAGATAGCCAAGGCTACGGAGATGCAGGAAGCGAAGTGCCTGGCTTGGCACCTTGCAGTTCGGGAGGAGGCCTACCAGCGAAGTGGCAGGACGCCTGATGGCCTGGTCCGATTGTTCTGAGAGACGGCGCCTCGACCCTGCATCGGTCTGCTGCGATTGGACAGCGGGTATGGAAGTGACAGCCAGACGGCGGGTTCACCGGGCTCGGCACCTCACCCGTCAGGATGACACGACGGCGCTTCGCCTCTATCTCCGGATCTGGATACGGGACAGCGGAAAGCAGCGCCTGCGTATATGGATGCTGGGGAGCCTGGAACAGGGCTTCGCGCGTCGCGGTTTCGACAATCCGGCCCAGATACATGACCGCAACCTGGTCGCTCATTTGGCCAACAACCGCAAGGTCGTGAGCAATGAAGAGGTACGTCAGGCCGAACTGGACTTGCAGATCGAGCAGGAGCCGAAGGATCTGGGACTGGATTGAGACGTCCAATGCTGACACCGGTTCGTCAAGCACAATGAAATCCGGTTCGGCGGCCAGTGCACGCGCGATGCCGATCCTTTGACGCTGGCCTCCGGAAAACTCATGGGGGAACCGGCCCATCGCACTCCCAGGTAACCCCACCAGTGTGAGGAGTTCTCGGACCCTGGCAACCCGCTCGCGTTCAGGCCGGAGGTTGTGTACCCAAAGCGGTTCCGTCACGATCTGTTCGACGGTGTGTCGCGGGTTCAGCGAAGCGAACGGATCCTGGAAAACGATCTGCATCTGGCGGCGTATGGGCCGGAGTTCAGCTGCCGACAGGGTGGTAAGGTCGCGGCCATTCAGGCGTACCGTTCCCCCGGTGATCGGGGCCAAGCGCAGAATGGCGCGCCCAGTTGTCGATTTTCCGCAACCTGATTCGCCGACCAACCCAAGCGTCTCTCCGCGCTCGATCTGGATCGAAAGGCCGTCAACGGCCTTCACGGTCTGTTTGCCACTGCCGAACCAGCCGGTCCCGGGGAGTTGGAAGTGGACCCTCAGGTCATCGACGGCAAGCAATGGAGCGGTCATCTCGGGACACCCCGGGTTCGTGTTTTCGACACGGCCCGGTTGCCGTGGAATCTCGCCAGTGCACCCGACCAATGGTGGCGAACATCACGCATCGCTCGTCTCATGTGCGCGCCCGTACGCGACGGCCATCCGCGCTGAAGTCTGGTGATCTGCACCCCCGTCGGAAGATGCCTTTGCTGCAGGGTTCCAGCATGCCATGAGGTGATCGGTGGTGGCGGTCACGGCCGACCCATTCGTCGGGGCAAGGTTTGGTCGCTCGCTGCGACAGTGATCGGTGACCGCGTCGCATCGTGAGGCAAAGGCGCACCCTGGTGGCAGGTTTGTAAGTTCCGGCGGAGTTCCGGGGATCGTGAAGAAAATTCCTTTGCCCTGACGATCCAGCCGCGGAACACATGCCAGAAGGCCCGCCGTATACCGGTGGTGAGGATGTCGGAACAGGTCACCAGCGGTTGCGGTTTCGGCGATACGACCGCAATACATCACCGAGACACGGTTGCAATGACCGGCCACGATCCCGAGATTGTGTGTGATCAGGAGCAACGCCATGCCGGTTTCGCGCTTGATTTCGTCCAGAAGTTCGAGGATCTGTGCCTGGACGGTCGCATCGAGGGCGGTGGTGGGCTCATCGGCGATCAGGATTGCTGGTTCGCAGGAGATCGCCAGAGCAATCATCACCCTCTGACGCATTCCCCCCGAAAGTTGATGGGGGTATGCGTCAAGGCGCTTCCGCGGTTCCGGGATGCCGACACGTGACAGGAGTTCGGCGGCACGTGACCGGGCGGTTTCGCCGCGCATGCCGAGATGGATATCCAACACTTCGACGATATGGTCTCCGACCGTCATGACCGGGTTCAGGGCGGTGAGCGGATCCTGTGGGATCAGTGCAATGCGCTTGCCACGAAGTCGGTTCATATCCCGTTCCGAAATGGACAGGAGATCACGCCCCTCAAATTCGATGGAGCCCCCATCGATCTTGCCGGGTGCGGGCACGCTCCGGAGCAGGGAGAGTGCGGTAACGGTCTTGCCACAGCCGCTTTCACCAACCAGACCTAAGGTCTCGCCAGCATTCAGCGTGAAGGAGACGCCGTCCACGGCTCGGACTCGCCCACGCCGGGTGTCAAACTCGACACGGAGGTCGCGAACTGAGAGCACTGGTGCCCCCGGGGTCGTCAAGGGAGCAGATACGTTGCTGACATCACTACCCGGTCGCATTGATGGTTCTCATGAAGAGGTCGGGGCCCGCGCTTCCTTGATTGGTCGTGCGGGCCCCGTACCTGCGTCGATGGGCGTCCCGGCTCTAGCGGAACTTGGTCACGTCGCTCGAGATGTAGAGCTGCGGAATGGCGAGAGTCGCCGTCCCGAAGCCGGGCCACTGCAGGCCGGTGTATCCGAACGAGTTTGCGGAGAGAATTTCACCCTTCAGATACGGCTTGTAGAGGAACCCGGCGAGCTTGTGGTAGACGAAGATGCCCACACAGTCCTCGACGAGGATCTTCTCGGCCTGCATCATCATTTCCGAGCGCTTGGCCGGCTCGGTCGTCATGATGCCGCCTTGCTTGACGAGGCGGTCGAACTCGTCGTTCTTCCAGGAATGCCGTCCACCGGACAACCACACCCCGAGCATGTTGGTGGCGTCGAAGTAGTCCATGCCATAGCTGAGCCATCCGACCGCAACCTGGGTGGGCTTGGCGTTGAGCTTGGCCATGAACGACGGCTGGTCGAGGTTTTCAAGCGTCAACTCGATATTGAGGACCTGCTTGAACCCGGCCGTAAGGGCCTGGCACACGTCCTTGTCAACCTGCGCGCTGCCACGGATGTAGAGAGTGGTCTTCGGGAAGCCACGGCCGTCCGGAAAACCAGCTTCGGCGAGCAGTCGCTTGGCTGCGGCTGGGTCGAAGGTCTGGATTGGCTTGAGCGCCTCCTGATTGGCGTCCGGGAACCCCGGTGCGAGCCAGGAGTAGGCCGGAATGGCGAGCGGACGGAGGATGGCATCGATGATGCCTTCACGGTCCACGGCCTTCGAAAGCGCCTGGCGAAGCTTCAGGTTATCCCACGGCTTGGTGTTCACATCGAAGAACAGGTAATACGTGCGGAAGTCCTGCGGGTTGGTCGCGAACTGACGGCTGAGCTCCGGGTCCGCATTGACCAACGCGATTTCGGCCGGGCTCGTCACTTCGGTGCTGTCAACTTCGTTCGCCAGATAGCGCAGGAAATTGCTGCCACCGCGGACAACGTTCGAGATCTGGGAGGTGATGTTTGGTTTGAGGGCGCCCGTGTACTTCGGGTTCGCCTTGACAACGAAACGGCGGTCGGGCTGCCACTCGGCCAAATAGTAGGGGCCCGAGGTCACCGACGTCGAAACGTTGATGTTGTACTTGCCTGAGCCGTACTTGTTGAGCGCAACCTTATTCAGGGGCCAGGAGTACAGCATCATTGCCGGCAGGTATGGGACCGGGTCAACGGTCTCTACCTCGAAGTCGGTCGGAACCGACCCGACCCGGACACCGACCTGATCCAGGGTGACGGTTCCCTTGGTGGCTTCGGTGTAGTTCTTGATGATGCCGTTCCAGTACCACGTGAAGTCCCACGCGTGCTTGGGGTCGGCTGAGTAGCGGAAGGTCTCGACGTAGTCCGCCGCGGTCACCGCGCTGCCGTCGCTCCACTTGAGGTTGGGGTCAATATGGAAGGTCCACACCTTGCCGTCAGCGCTGCAATCCCAACCCATGGCGGTGCCGGGAATGACGCCAAAGTCCTTGGTCATGCGGGTCAACGGCTCGGCGAACAGATCCGCGAGGCCGGCGCGGTTGTAGACCCCTTCGTAGAGGTCCATGCACTCGCCCTTGAGCCCTTCGCCGTCCCACGATGTGATCATGACCTGCTGATCGGCGGGTGCTGCATCCGGACCCACCTGATACCGCGAAGACGCAAAGGCGCGTCCTCCGGAAAGGCCTGCCAAGCCAGCGGCGCCGGCGGCGCCGACGGCAAGACCACGAATGGCCTGCCGGCGGTCAAACCGCGAATCTCTCATTGCCATTGTCTGGACTCCTCCTGTGTTGACCCTGCGGGTGTCCGTGTCCACCCTTGTTACCCGTTGGTTAAGAATACGCGCGCTTGGGGAAGGGTACCACCGCCACTGAATTGGATCGAACCATGGCAACACGGCTGCCAAGTCCGGCCACAAGTCACGCTGGATTACCGTTGACCTTGCGGATCGAGGGCATCCCTGAGCCCGTCGCCGAGGAAACTGAACGCAAGCATCGTGACCGCGATGCAACCGGTCGGGATCATGGCCAGATACCAGTACACCGACGCAAACCGGCTTGATTCGGCAACCATCTTTCCCCAACTTGGGATCGGGTCGTTCACACCCAACCCGAGGAAACTCAGGCCAGCCTCGCCGAAGATTGCGCCGGGAATGCCGAGGGTGAACATCACGATGATCGGTCCAGCGGCATTCACCATCACGTGCCGGAACATGATTGACCACTCACTCATGCCCAAGGCGCGTGCAGCGGTCACGAAGTCACGTTCACGCAGTGTCATGAACTGCGCTCGTCCAAGACGGCATACCCCGACCCATCCGGTGATGCCTTGGAACATGATGACATTCTGGAGGTCGTGGCCAAAGAGCGTGAGGAGGAATAGTGCCAGCAAGATCGAAGGCACCGCGGTCATGAACTCGACAAGCCGGAGGACCGTCGAATCAATCCGTCCGCCGAACCACCCGGCCGCTGCACCCAGGGGCAAGCCGATTGCCAGGGTGATCATGGGCACACTGAACCCGACAATCATCGAGGTTCTTGCGCCGTAGATGAGCCGGCTCCAGAAGTCTCGCCCAATTGCGTCGGTTCCGAGTGGGTACTTGGCAAACATGCAGTCCGGGAACGGTAGCGAACCCTTTGGATCTGCACACGGCGGGAACTTCAGCGCGTCCCTCAGGACCGAGTAATCGTAAGAAGTCGTCGCGATGAGGGGTGCCAGCAGCGCTCCGCCTGTGATCACGACAACGAAGACCAATCCGATTGCTGCAAGTCGGTTGCGAAAGAATCGCTGGATCGACTGGCGCATGGGACTGTCAGCCGCCTCAATTCGGGAGGCCTCAGCACTGATGGTGAGTGTGTCGGAGGGCAATTGCACAGACGTCATCGCACTTCGCCTCCGACCCGCATCCGCGGGTCAGCCAGGCCATACAGGACGTCACTGATGATGTACGTCGCTCCCCAGAGGATCGCGACCATCAACATCATCGCCATGATCATCGGGTAATCCCGGAACTGCGCGCTTGACGTGAAGAACCGCCCCAGACCCGGGATGGAGAACATCCCCTCGATAAAGATCGATCCCGTCAGCACGTCAGGGATGCTCGGACCGAGTACGGTGATGAGGGGTACGAGGGCATTCCGCAACGTGTAGCGGAACATGACCCGGTGCCACGGCAGCCCACGTGCCCGTGCGAGGCGGACATACTCTGACCGCAATACCTCAAGCATGCTGGCCCGGGTGTAGCGAGCGACGATCGCCATCGGTCCCAGCCCGTAAGCGATCACCGGCATGATGAGCTGCTGTGGCGTGCCCCATCCTCCTGTTGGAAGCCACCGGAGCTTGACACTCAGGAAGTACACAAGCAGGAACCCGATGATGAAACTGGGCAGGGTCAGTCCCAACGTCGCGACGAAGGTGACAACCCGGTCGATCCATGAGTTCTGCCAGACGGCTGCGGTGATCCCGAACAGAATTCCCAGCGTGTAGGAGATAGTGATGGTAATCACACCAACAATGATCGTGACGGGCCACGCGCGCTGGACCAGAGAAACCACAGTCTCTGAAGGCGACTGGAACGGAATGCCGAAGTCGAAGTGAAGGATCGCCCACAGCCACTTGAAGTACTGGACGTAGACCGGCTGGTCGAGACCATACTTCCGGTTGATGTTCGCCATCTGCTCGGCCGGAAGCGGTTGTTTATCGAAGGTGAACGGACCCCCGGGGACCTGATGCATCAGAAAAAACACCACGGCACTCAAGGCCAGAATGACCATGAGCAATCCGAAGACCCGTCCGGCCAAGTACCGCGTAAATGCGCCGCTCATCTCAACCTCAAACCACCACCAACGGAGGCTGGTCCGTCCTAACAACCGAATGCGGGACGGCTTGGTACCAAACCGCATCGGTGCGTTGCTGCGTGCCCCCCGGCAATGCGTCGCCTAGAGACTGCTTTGCAACCGTCGTGATTGCAGGTTGGCTCCTGCATTGGAACCAGGCGCCAAGGTCACTAGTTGAATGGGCTTGCCCGGACGCCTGACGCTTCGTCTCCCCAGCCGTTTCAAGCCAGCGATCAAACGGACTTTCCGTACCCTGGCCCTCTACCCCGGCCCAAGTTCGCTGGGGCGAATGATACTGCCAGCCATGATCAGACGCACATGGCGGCAATCTTCATTCCTGAGGTCTATCGGTGACTCTGTGCTTTCCCTGCCTTTCGTATTTCCACTGGACACTGCCTGCTACGCAATTCTCAAGGCGCTAGCGGGACGTGTTAGGGAAGGGCTGCACAAGGCACGATTCGCGTCCCGTACGAGGCAAGTGACCGGGAATTGTTGCCAGTGGGGCTCCTCCAGCCCCGTTTTCGCCCCGGAACCGGCCCCCCGAAGGCCTTCCTGGCCCGTGTGCGTGCTGACCGGTGCGCATTCGGGCACGCGGCGGCCTACCCTGCCAGCAGGGTGCGCCGTGCCATCCAGAGGTTCGAGAGCGCAAACAGCGTCACCAGGTGCGACCCGTTCTGCGCCAGCCCCCGGTACCGCGCCTTCACGTGGCCGAACTGCTGCTTGATGACCCGGAACGGGTGCTCGACCTTCGCGCGGACCGAGGCCTTGGCCCGCTCCACCACCGCCTCGGCCGACCCCGGCGCCAGCAACCGACGCTTGCCCGGTGGCATGGCCACCATCCACTCCACGCCGGGGGTGTCGCACCAGTGGGCGATGCCCCGGTATCCCGAGTCCCCGTGGACCACCACCTCCCGGCCATGCAGGAGGGAACCTGCCACCGCGAGGTCGTGCACGTTGGCCGGCGTTGCCACCACCGTGTGGACGAGGCCGGAGTCCGCGTCGACCCCGAAGTGCGCCTTCATGCCGAAGAACCACTGGTTCCCCTTCCGGGTCTGGTGCCTCTCCGGACCCCGCGTGCCAGTCCGGTTCTTCGTCGAGCTCGGGGCACGGGCGATGGTGGCGTCGACCAGCGTGCCTCGGCGGACCATCAGGCCACGCGCCTCAAGCAGTGCGTTGACCGTGTCGAGCAGTGCACTGCCCAGGTCATGGCGCTCGAGGAGGTGGCGGAAGCGCAGGATGGTGGTGGCGTCCGGGATGCCGGTGGCCCCGGGGTCGATGCCCGCAAACGCCCGGTAGACCGGGATGTCGTGCAACGCCTCAAGGGCGGCCTCATCAGCAAGCGAGAACCACTGCTGCCGGAAGTGGACCCGCAGCAGCACCAGAACCGGGTACGGCGGGCGTCCCGTGGTCCCCGCCGGGGCGAACGGGACAATCCGGGCGACAAGGGCGTTCCACGGGACGACGGCGAGCATCTCCTCGAGGAATACCTGCCGGCGCGTGCGCTTGGTGGATCGTTCGAAACCGTTCGCGAGACTCAACTGGTTCATGCCACCATGATTCCCGAAACGGTCCTGCCACCGGTACCTTTTGCAGTCAATCCTTAGGCGTACTCGAATAGGCGAATGGCATCCGCCAACGAAGGTTGCGCCACGTCTCCTCGACAGATCGGCGTTCCTCGTCAGTTGGGATTACACCCCCGTATAAGGTGCGTGCGTAGACCATGGCAATCACGCCCGGATTGCCGGTTGGTGGACCGACGGTGTCTCGAAACCGACGCATGATCCAGTTGGTCGGACGGGAGAACGCGTCATCCATGTGTCGGTCCAGCGCGTTAGCGAACTCCATCGGTGTTTGTGACGGTGGTGGCCCAATGCCAACGAGACGGGCGAAGAACGTGAGCTGCCAATATGCGTGGATGACGGCGTCTCTCGGCGGGCGACGGCGTTCGAGATAGTCGCCGCCATATCGGTACACGCCAGCCCCAAAGGCGACCGCGCCCATCACGCCCGCGATGGCCCATGCGATCCATCCGGCGACATCGGCTGCAGCCGACCACGCGAAGTCAAGTGACCCGGGAACGAATGACGCCCCTTGGTCATCGGCGATTGGTCCCACCAGGGTGGCCGGATCGCCATTGTCGCCGCATTCACCGAATGTGCTGTATCCGTACTCATAGCAGTCGGGGGGCTCCGAATACGTTCCGGATACAGGAACCTCGGGCCGCACCTTCGCCGGCCGGTACCCGGATGGTTCGAAGGCAATCCATCCGTAATTCGGGAAGTACACCTCCGGCCAGGAATGTGCCTCTTCCTCGGTGATGACGTACTGGCTGGATGCTGGGTCGAGGGTGCCGGTCACGTAGCCGGTTGCAAGCCGTGCCGGCACACCTTGGGCGCGCAAAAGTACCACCATCGATGTTGCGAAGTAATCGCAGTAGCCTTGCTTGGAATCGAACAGGAAGTATTCGACCGCATCCCGGTCTGCAGGAACCGCCTTGACGTCAAGGGTGTACGGATAGCGGCGGAGGAACTTTTCCACCGTGGTCGCGCGATCGTAATTCGACTTCCGTCCTCGCCCCAAGGTGAGTGCAAGATCGCGGACCTTTTGCGGGACATCTGGAAGTTGGGTGTACCGCTTGACCCATTCCGGATTGTCGATGGGGGCCGCGCGCAGCTCTTCGGCACTCGCACGGCTTGCAAACGCGTCAACTTGGTACCGGAGGCTAGGAATGGCGGGTCTCCGGGCCCGCAGTGCGCTGAAATCTACGGCAGCGGCGTCGGGGGATGCAGCGTACATCCGGTACGAGACGCTCAAGGTCGTCGGTTCATCCGGGACATAGAGCAAGTCGCTCTTTGACTGCTGGATCGTGATATCTGCAGTGATCTTCTCGCGGCGTGTGAACCGACTGGGGATGACCGGCTGCTTATCCGTCCGGGTGACTGGCGACCGGTCGGAAGTGATCCATTCCTTCCCTGTCCAGACGTCATACGACGCGCCCCGCCAGTACTCCGGTTCGGCGCTCGCGATGGTCATCACAACCCGCTGGGTCAATTTCACGGGACCAGACAAGGTAAGCCGGTCGCGTCCGGCACCGGAATTCTTCTGGGGGTTGTTCACACCCGAGAAGAAGCGGTTCGACGCGTTTTCCATGTCCGTCCATTGTTCACCCATGTACTCCCAGAATGCATTGGAGACCGGGTTTTCCCCGAGGCGTGGCCCGAGCAACGCAAGGAGTGCAAGGCCACAGATGACCACGAAACTGCTTACGGTCACGTTGAAGAGCAATCCTGATGGAAACGCCACATTGAGCACGTGCCACCGGCGTTGCAACGACGCCACATTCAGGGTGACTGCGAGCAGAAGCAATGTGATGAGGAAGATTGCGAATGGTGCCCGGGCATCACCCGTGTAGGTTGCATTCGTGCCGAGGACTATCGCGGTAGGCAGGGATGCGAGGACGACGTCCTGCCGTCGGTAGAGACCCCATGCACCGGCAAGTCCCTGCACCCATGCGATCACGCCGATGGTCATCAGGAACACGGTATTGTCGGTAACCGCCTTTCCCGACGAGCCTTGCTGGACCCACACCGCAATCCGGTAGCCGAAGTCCGCGGCGCCATTTCCGAACGCCACGAACGCTCCACCGAGCGTCCAAAGCGGTGGTACGGGTGTCAATGCGCCACTTGCCGAACGTACTGATGCCCCTTTTGCGGAAGCCTCACGCAACACCGGGTCTGTCAACCAGATCCACGTTCCGCGGGCGGTCATGCGTGCTAGCCGTGACCAGTCCTCGAATGGCGGCAAGAGGTGACCGACCTGGACATACACGACGGTGAGCCCGAGGACAAGTCCAAGTGCGAGGGCGATTGGGCCCTTGACCCGGACATGAAGCAATACCCCTCCGACTACAAAAGCACCGACCGCGAGGCCATACACGATCTCGGTCCCGGTTGCCCACCGGCCACGATCAACACTCGCGACCGTGCTGAGAATCATCGTCAGGAGAAGTGCCGTTGAGATCCATCCTTCGCGGGTCGCCAGGATTGAACGGTATCGGCCCGCGCTGATTGCACGACGGTCTGACGCGTCGCCCCGGGGTTGCCGAATGGTGTCGTTGACCAGTGCGGAGACCGAGGTCATGGTGTCCGCATCTCTTGACAGTTCATGCAAGCGCACATCATGGTTTCAGTTCATGTGCCCACGGGGGGCCTGCGAAGTCGATTGACCGACGATCTGGAATTGCTGGCCCTGCTGCACGACGTGGGTTTGGAACCCGGCACTCCCAAGTTGTGCTTGGAGGGCACGGGCCGATACAGACGTTCTCCCGCCTGGACGTTCACCACGGCTGGCAAAGGTTGCTCCGTCAATGAGGATGACTGCGGGCATCGTTGCGCGGGCGCGGGCCGCTTGCAGGTGTTGCAGCCACGCCGGGTCGGTTGACGGGGTGATCGTCACGACGGACAAGCCCCGACCAAGTGTCGACTGCACGTCGGACAGGACACGGTCCAAGGGCTCGGTGCCGTCGGCGCGCACGGTGGCGAGGACTTCCATGAGGCGCCACAGGTGCGCCGAACCCTTGCCCGGTTGCACGATCACTCGCTTTGCGCCAATCGCAACCAGCCCTACCGCCTTGTTGTCTCGGAGGGCCCGATGAATGAGCGCGCCAGTCACGTTGACGGCATATTCTTCAGTCGACTCCAGACCCTCACCAACGTGGACCCCTTGGTCCAGATCCAGGATGGCCCACAAGTTCCCCGATGGTTCGAAGTCGAACTCCTTCGATCGCAGTTCCCCCGCGCGCGCGCTCGAAAGCCAGTGGATCCGATGAAGGCTGTCACCCGGCGCATAGGCCCTGATGCTTGATGCATCGGTCGTGACGTCGAGCGAACGGATGTGTGTGCGCGACGCGCCAGGCAACCGGCCGTACGGCATCGGCAAGTCGGGTAGATCGAGGAGAGGCGGATAGACGATGAAACTGGTCGAGGCGTGATAGGTAACCATTCCCTGGAAGATGCCAAAGGGATCGCCGGTGACAAGACGCAACGGACCCAATTCGTACAGGCCTCGCCGGTTGCACACGGTCCGCATCCGCCACTGACGCTGCTCGAAGCCGCCGAGCGACTGCACTGATCCGGGTTCATAGCCGGGTACCGTCGATTCGTCCCTGACCTCGACCCAGAGCGCCGGCAGCCGACCACCATTACGAAGGATGAACTCCTCGACGATTGGCTCGCCCACGACACACCACTTGGTCCGCAGCACCCGGGTAACCGATAGCCACCTGACCAGGGATCGTGTCCAGATGAACGTGATCGCAACGAGCGCCAACACGGCGTAGACCATGTAGTAGAGGATCGGGACACCGGCCACGAGTGCCAGCACCATCAACACAATGCCGAGTATCGGGATTGCAGGACGCAGCAACCGGAGTTCTCCGGTCACGAGAAAGGCAGGGTCGTTTCCCCTGGCGGTGGGGGGCACCATTCCGTCGAACCGGGACGTCACCGCCGGTTCGATGGCTGTCGCGCGTCCGCGGGCACCCATGGCCATGCGTGGAGTATAGGGCGCGTCGGTCACCGGCGGAATTCGGGTGCCCATCAACATCAGGCTATGCTGGTTGCGGTAAGGGTTCCAAATCGAGGGGTCGGATCATCGCGGTTTCGTCGCAGTTCGCAAACTTTGGACAGCGGTAGCATTCGTACCAGACTTTCAGATGCAAGGTCCCCCGGTCCACTTGGATGAATCCCCGCTTCTCGAAGAACCTCGGAACCAGTGTCAACGTGTAGACCTTTGCAATCCGGAGGTCGCGGGCACGTTCGACGCACGCGTCAACCAACGTGCTCCCAATGCCCCGGGCGGCAACATCCGGATGGATTGCGAGCCCCCGGACTTCGGCAAGGCCAAGCCCAACGGGATGCAGTCCGCACACACCGAGTAGGAAGTCTCCATCCGGGTGGGGTTGTTCAACGAGACGAAGCGCATCCCCGGGAAGGGAACCACGGGCGACCAAGAACTCATCGATCGACGCCAGGATGTCCGGGGCCGTGCGAAACAGCATTCGGTTCTGTCTCGCAAAATGCGAGATCAGTGCCTCCATCTCCGGCACGTCATCCGCCGTTGCCGCACGCACGTGTGGAGCAATCTCCGCCCCCCGAGCGATACCCCTGCGTTCGGGTTCGGAGTCTGGTAGGAGCCGGCCGGCATCGGAGGCTTGAATGACGCTTCGTGTCATGGGGATGTCCTGTCCGCGCACCCGGCCCGGCCCCCATCCCACGCCACATGAGGATGGTCGAAGAGCCCTGCGATGCACGCCGATACCACTCTACATGGAAGGGCGCGGGTTCGTCCGTAATGAAGGGGCAGGTCGCACCCGGAACGGATCCACCATCTCATCGCCGACATATCGGGTCAGTATCCTGTGATCCACGATGACTTCCACGCGGGTCCTTGTTCTGACGTCGGACACCGGGTCTGGTCACCGGAGCGTGTCTCGCGCACTCGTGGCTGGCGCCTCGGATGCCCCTGAACGAGCGCTCGAACTCATTGAATTTGATCCGCTCGTGTCACGCGACCCCGTGCTGTCCCGAGAACGTGGTGCAAACGCGGTTCATTCGTCGGTATTTGACCGCCTCGTTGGGCTCTATGGTCCGATGATCGTGCGCGTCCCAAGGGCGTGGGGTCTTGCGTTCCGCTTTGCGGCGTTGCCGGGTATGGATTCCAAGTATCACGCGGTGTATGGGCGTACTGTCGCGTCGCGTATCGGGTCGGCGATCCGTGCAACCCGTGCCCATGCAGTGGTGTCGGTCCATCCGCTCGTGAACAATGCGATGGTCGATGCGCGCAAGTCCCAGGATCGAGTCCTGCCTTTGCTCACGGTCGTAACGGATCTGGTGGACGTCCACCCGTGGTGGGCGAATGCTGCCATCGAACGGTACGTCGTGGGAACTGGCGATGCCGCACGTGCGCTGATCGGGCTGGGGATCGAGCCCTCCCGGACAGTTGTGACGGGCATCCCGCTCAGGGCCACGTTCGGGGGTGTCACACGTTCGGTGCGTGAGATGCGCGAGCAACTCGGCCTCGATCCCGCTCAACGAATGGTGCTGTTCATGGGTGGTGGTGACGGGGCCGGCCGTCTTGCCGAGGTCGTTGCTGCTTGTGACGCGGTCGTTCGCATGGGAAGCGCGGAGGTGACGCGCTTTGTCGTGATTTGCGGACGCAATGAACCTCTGCGTGCTTCCCTCGCGGCCCGGGATTGGCGTGGTCCGACAACCATCCTCGGGCACGTCGCAAATGTCCATGAGTGGATGACGGCGTCAGACGTCGTTGTAACCAAGCCCGGATCGCTCACCGTCTCCGAAGCGCTTGCGATTGGCCGACCTTTACTCCTTGGACCGCCATTGCCGGGTCAGGAGGAAGGGAACATCCCCTTCGTCTGTGACAATGGCGCGGGTTTGGCGTACCGGGACCCGACTGAGGCCTCGATGCTCTTGGAAGGGATGCTTGCCGATCCCTCGTCTCTCTGGGAGATGGGCCAGCGGACGTTCCCACTCATGCATCTGAAGGCGACCGAGCGAGTGCTCGATCTGGTGCAGTCGCTCGTGATCAGTTCCCGAAAACCCGATCAGTCGTAAGGCACAGAGATGACCACTGAATCACGACCGACGCTCGCCGTGACCATGGGTGACCCCGCAGGGATCGGGCCCGAGGTGACCGTTCGCGCGCTTTCGGACAAGTCGGTCAGGTCTTGCGCCCGAGTAGTGGTCATCGGTGATCGAAAGGTCCTTGCCGAGGCGTGCCGGGTGACTGGCGTCGACGTGCCGTGGCATCTGGTCACCAACCGACACAAGATCGGCGCGAACGACAACAGCGACGACCGGGTCTTGCTACTCGATATGGCAAATGTCACACCTGAGACATGGCAATGGGGCAGGTTGTCCCTGGCACACGGACAGGCTGCCCTGGACTACTTCGACAAGGCGTTGGAACTTGTGGATGACGGGACGGTCTCAGGCATCGTCACGGCGCCAATCAACAAGGAAGCCACCTCACTCGCAGGGTGCAAGGACCTCGGGCACATGGAACTGCTGGCGCGGGCTTATGCGGTCCGCGACCACGCCACAATGCTTGTGAGTGGTCGGCTCCGATGCGTCCACGTCTCGACCCACTACTCCCTGAGGGATTCACTGGATCGAATCACTCGCGCCCGGGTCCTCCAACGGCTTGTGACGACGGACGAGGCGTTCCGCAAGTGGGGCCTTGCATCACCCCGCCTTGCAGTCGCTGCCGTCAATCCCCATGGCGGCGAGGGCGGGCTGCTTGGCCGGGAGGAAATCGAGGAACTTGCGCCGGCAGTCGCCGACGCCCGGGCCCTTGGCATCGATGCGCACGGTCCGCTTCCGGCTGACTCCGTGTTCGTTGCGGCAATGCGAGGCGAGTACGACGCGGTGGTCGCGATGTTCCACGATCAGGGGCATATCCCGGTCAAGGTTCACGGCTTTGAGGAAAGCGTGAGTGTTGCCTTGGGGCTACCGATCATCCGAACGTCCGTTGACCACGGCACGGCGTTCGGGATCGCTGGCACTGGTGTGGCTGACGCCCAGTCAATGGCCGAGGCAATCCGCGTCGCCGGCAAGATATGTACCGGAACGTGGTTGCAGTCCCGGTAGCCGGTCGTTTGCGCTGCGCCGATGGGCATTGTTGCTTGTTCGCCACGGACCTTGGGCCGATGATCGGCGGATGGGGGGCCATCGATTGTGGAGCCACCCCCTTCCCATCCAGTGAAGTGAGTTTCACCCGGCCGCGGTCGAGAGTTCCTGACCAGCGAATTGGGCGTGGTAAAGCGCGTGGTAGGCCCCACGGGTGGACATGAGCCCTTCGTGGGTGCCTCGTTCGACGATGCGCCCATGGTCGAGCACAAGGATCTGGTCGGCATGCCGTACGGTCGAGAGGCGATGCGCGATCACGAACGTCGTGCGTCCACGCATGACCCGTTCGAGTGCCGCCTGGATCAGGACTTCGGTCTCCGTGTCCACGTCTGAGGTTGCCTCGTCGAGGATGAGGACACGAGGATTCTTCAGAATTGCGCGGGCGAGTGATATCCGTTGCCTCTGCCCGCGCGAGATCAGTACCCCGCCATCCCCACACCACGCGTCATAGCCCTTTGGAAGCAGACGGATGAACTCGTCGGCGTGTGCCTCGCGCGCAGCCGCTTCGACTTCCTCATCTGTCGCATCCAACCGTCCGTACCGGATGTTGTCGCGCATCGTCGCGCCAAACAGGAAAGTCTCCTGGATCACCACCGCGAGTTGCGCCCGCAGGCTTGAAAGTGAGAGGTCACGGATGTCGTGGCCGTCAAGTGTGATGCGTCCGGACTGCGGGTCGTAGAAGCGGGGCAACAGGTTCACGAAGGTGGTCTTGCCAGACCCGGTGTGTCCAACAAGCGCGATGACCTGGCCGGGTGCAACATCAACGTTCGCGTCGATCAGCACTGGCTTCCCGGGTTCGTATTCGAAGGTCACCCCTTCCATGCGCACCGCGCCCTCGGCGCGCGCCAGTTCAACTGCCCCGGGCCGGTCGGAGACGTCAGGAACTTCGTCGAGGTACTCGAAGATGCGCTCGGCGGCGGCGAGGGCTTGCTGCAGGGTGTTGTTGACCCGGATCAAGTCCTCGACAGGCTGGTAGAACTGGATCAGGTAACTGTTGAACGCAACCAGTGCCCCGACCGTCATCGATTGATCGAAGATGAAGTAGGTGCCAATGCCAAGGACCCCGGCAGTACCCGCCGCGGAAATCATCTGGATTGCCGGAGTTGCCACGGCCTGCACCGATGCGGTTGACATGTTCGCATCGAGGTTGCCCCGATTCTCCGAACTGAACCGCTGACGCTGGCGTCCTTCCTGCGCGAATGCCTTGGCGACACGCATCCCAGAAATGTTTTCCGAGAGGACGTTATTGACGTCGGCTGCCTTCTCCTGCACGCGCAGATACCGGTCCCGCAGCTTGTTCGCCGAGTACTGGCTTGCGCCGACAAGGATCGGCACGGTCAGGAAAACGAGCAATGCCAATTTCCATTGCAGGGCGAGCATGATCACCCCAAAGGCGAACATGTTCAGCAATCCGACGAACGCCATGATGGTGCCACCGTTGATCGCCTGTTGCATCGCCTGGATGTCATTGGTGATGCGCGAAATGATCTCGCCGGTTGAGTTGCGTTCGTAGAACCGGAGCGATAGCCGTTCGATGTGCTCGAACAGGTTCCGGGTGACCCGGTAAACCAGTTGCTGTGACGCAAAGGAGATGTAATAGCGCTGGCCATAGCCAAAGACGTACCTGAGTGCCTGGATGATGAGTAACGCGATTCCGATCCAGACGAGGCCATTCACATCTCTCTCAGGAATTGTGGTGTCGATGATGTGCTTGAACGCCCACGGCATGGTCATCTGGAGAGCGGACATGCTGACCAGGCAGACCAGCGCCATGAACAGGTGGTAGTTGTAATCCTTGATCATTGACAAGAGGCGGACGGTCAATGTCCACGGGCTTGACTGAAGTTCCACCTTCGGGCCCATTCCGGACCACATGTCGGCGCGTCCCCGGGCCATGGCGCCAGGTCCCATCGGGCGACCGGAAATCATTTGCTTGTCTCCTGGTTCAGGACTTGGTTGGCCTGAGGGTGGGTCGTGAATATGGCCTTCATCGTTGCACCACCGGGGTGGCCGGGCCAGCGGATGCCGAGGCCTCGGTTGCCAACTGGAACTGGATATCCGCCAGGTGCGCGTACAACGGACTGCTTCGCAGCAATTCGGAGTGGGTGCCACGGGCGGTGATCCGCCCTGCCTCCATGACGGCAATCTGGTGGGCGCGTTGAACGGTCGAAAGCCGGTGTGCAATCACGATGGTCGTGCGACCCTCCATGAGGGTGTCGAGTGCCTGCCGGATCAGGTAATCGGTCTGGTTGTCGACCGAACTCGTTGCCTCATCAAGAATGAGGATGCGGGGGTCGACAAGGATTGCCCGGGCGATCGCGAGGCGCTGCCTCTGGCCACCGGAAAGCCGGGTGCCACGCTCGCCGATCTCGGTGTCGTAGCCGTTCGGCATCTCGGAAATGAAGGGGTGGGCGTTCGCCGCACGCGCCGCGGTCTCGATCTCTTCCATGGAAGCGTCTGCACGCCCGTAGGCGATGTTCTCGCGGATTGACGCATTGAAAAGGAAGGTCTCTTGCATGACCATGCCCATCTGGGCCCGGAGCGCCTCGACCTGGATATCCCGGACGTCGTGTCCGTCGATACGCACGTTGCCAGTGGTCGGGTCGTAGAACCGGGGTATCAGGTTCACAAGGGTCGTCTTGCCGCTCCCGGACGGCCCGACCAACGCGAGTGTCTTCCCCGGCGGAACGTCAATGCTGATGTCGCGAAGGAGAGGCGCACCCTTCCCGTAGGCGAATGACACGTTTTCCATGCTGACTGCACCACGCACGTGCTCGAGCCGCACGGCACCGGGACGGTCCATCACGTCCAGCGGCGTGTCCAGGATTTCGAAGATGCGTTCGCCCGAAGCCAACGCGTTCAGCGCCATCTGGTTGATGAAGACCAGGAAACGTACCGGCGCGAACATCGTGAGGACGTATGCGTAGAAGGCGGACAAGTCGCCGATTGTGAGATGGCCTTGCATGACGCGCAGTCCGCCGACGGTGATGATGATGATCGCCGAGAGGTAGGTGGCGAACTCTTGCCCCGGCCCGGTCACGCCAAACACGCGCCACGACTGCAGGGCGACGGTGCGCATTTCCTCATTGACCGTGTTGAAGCGGTCGGCTTCGAACTCTTCGCGTCCGTACGCCTTCACCAGTTTGATGCCGGCAACGTTCTCCTGGATTACCACATTCAGGGAGGCCTGCAACACCTGGCGCTTCCGGAAGAGAGGCCAGACTTTCACGGAATACTTCTGGAACCAGAGGATCAATGGGACGACGACGAGCGAGATGAGTGTAAGTTGCCAGTCGAGCCAGAACATGACCGTCAGGTTTGCCGCGATGGTGATGAAGGTGGTCACGAGGCGCGACAGCCCCTGGGTGAGGAAGAACTGGACTTGTGACACGTCATTGGTGACGCGTGACATGAGCTGGCCAGTCTGGTTGGCGTCGTAGAAGCTCATCGATTGGCTCTGCAGGTGGTCGTAGAGGGCGCCGCGAACGTCAAAGATGACCCGCTGGCCGACCCACTGCTCCAGATAGAGCTGCACTGCTCCGAGCAAATTGAGACCGCCTGAGACCCCGATCATTCCAATCAGGTACACGCCAACCAAGGGCAGGCTTTCCTTGGGGATGGCGTCATCAATGATGAGCTTCGTCATCCATGCTGGCCCAAGTTTGAGGATGGTGATGGCGAAGATGAGCACCATCGTTACCACGGTCCCCCACCAGTACGGCCGGACGAAGCGGAGGAGCCGGGTGAGGGTGTTCATCGGGGTACCTTCCTTGTTGCCTGGCTTCCAGGTATCGCGGCGGCAGAGGTGTCCGTGTCGGGTTCACCGTCGGCCTCGAGGAGTTGGACCAAGGTCGACAAACCACGCGCGATCACGTCCTGTTGGCGAGACGTGCCTCGCGACAACGCTTCGGCGAGTACCGCCCGGCGTGCCTCCCACGGTCGATCGACGATGTCGCGACCCTCTGGGGTCAATGCGGTGCGTACAACGCGCCGGTCGTTCTGACACGTCGTGCGCGTTACGAGCCCCGCCCGGACAAGCCGGTCCACAGACTCTGTTGCGCTGGGCTGACTGATCTGCATCGCTTCCGCGACACTGCCAACCGGCATGGGTTCACTACGACCCAGAAGGAAAAGGACGCGCAGCTGGGGCATTGTCAGCCCGGCGGCCCAGTCGGCTGGGTCGGCGGCGCGCAGGGCACGTCCGACCCGCCGGTAGTGCACGACGATTTCATCGATCAAAGAAGGATCGGTAATCGTCGTGTGATTGCTTGCGTCTTTGTCACCGAGTTCATGGTCCTGAGACAAGGACGTGGGCTGATGGTTCTCTTTGGGGGTCACGGGGTCTCCAGACCGAATCTAATAATTCGGCTCGGCGAGGCAGTCGCTTTTCACGACACCAAACGAATGATAGGTCGGCCCTTACTGATTGGTCAAGCCGATGGAAAACTGCTTCGCGGTGACTGGCGGGCGGAACGAACGGGATGACACTCCTGCAGGACGGCGCTCCAACGATGGCGGTGGTCCGGCCCCAGGTCACCGTCTGGGGCGTAGACAGGCGTGAACCCGAGTGCGAGGTATGAGCGAATGGCGTCAATGCGAACATCATCCGTCTCAAGCATCGCGTCCGTGTCGCCACGACTGGCCATCGCCTTCAGTGCCGCCAACGACACCGCGCGTCCGAGACCCTTTCCTCGGAATTCGGGGAGAGCCCCAACCATGTGGAGGTAGCCACGGGCAGGATGTCCGGCTGTTGTCACGCGCCACATCGTCGCTGACGCGACGGGGATTTGGTGCGGGGTGGTCATGTCGCAGGCGAGGAAGCACCCTGACGGGGCGAACTCAGAACGGTCAACAAGCTTTTCGCGCACCCGGTGGACCAACCACCCGCCGGTTGTGTGAATGCCTCCCGGACTGTCCATGATTGCCCCCCACGCCATTTCGTCACCGTCTTGCCATGTCCTCAGCAGAAATCCGGGTGCCAAGGCTATTTCGGGAAGGTGGCTGAGGTGCGGACGCAGCATCTGCAGTTGACGAGGGCGAACCGGAATTCCCGCAGGTGGATCATCGAGGGATTTGTCAATCACTGGCGTCCAGTCTGTCACCGAACTTGTTTCAGCGCAAATCGCCTGGTCAGACGTGTCAGATGACAGGAACCCGCATTGGCGTGCCCCCGGCTTCAATGGATGCCTCGGAAACCAACCCGGGAACGGTGTAGGCCAGCGCGCGGTCGATACCGATTGGCACGGGCGTCCCCGTCAGGATTGCATCGGCGAATGTGTGTGCGACCCAGAAGTCACCTCCACCATGTCCCGCCGAGGTGGCGGCCTGGGCCTGTGGACCAGTCATCCACCCGGGAAGTGCCTCCTCGTGATCCCAAAGCGAACCCCACCGACGCGAGCCCTTCGGGTCGGGAGCGTTTTCACCGAACCAGACAACCGGGTGCGGTGCGCTACCCCGGGCAGCTTCGTAGACCCCGAGTGTCCCTTGGGCCTGGTACCACGACGCGCCTTCGGGTCGGTTACTCATCATGTCAAGACGAATACGGATGAGCCCTCCATTCGCGAGGTTGCAGATCATCAGGCAACTGTCGTCGTGAGGCAAGCCAGGGTCAGTCCATACCCCGGTTCCGTGGCAGGCAACTGTCTCGACGCGGGAGTCCGGCCCGAACCAGTCGAGTACCGGCCCGAGGCTGTGGGTTGCGTAGGTTGCCCCTCGCTTTCCAACTTGCCAGGTCGCACGCCACGTCGGCGTTCCGTCTGCATTCCTATGCAGATGTTTGACATCGTGAAGGTACTCGCCCTCGGCGTAATACAGGCGACCGAACCGGCCCGATGAGGCGAGGGCACGGACGAGGACAAGCTCGCGACGGAAGCAGGCGTTTTCAGCAAGCATGTACTGGACACCAGATGGGGCTGCACGCCTGGCGGTGGATGCGAGGACCCGGCATTCGTCGATGGTGACGGCAGCCGTTACCTCGCAAAGGACATGAATGCCCATGCCGAGGGCGATGATGCTCTGTTCGGCGTGAAGGTCCATGGGGGTGCCGATGGCGACGGCATCTGGTCGTGCATCGGCCAGCATCCGGCTGTAGTCTGCATACCTGGCCTCTGCACGTACGCCGGCAAGGGTTCCCAAGGCGTCCCGGGCGGACGCGTCGCGTTCGCACACCGCCACAATCCGCACGCCAGGTGTCGCTGCGAACCCGGCTACAAACGCGCCCGCCCGCTTCCCTATGAGTGCCACGCCAAGCGTCTCGCGCATTCCTGCCTCCCGGCCATCCGTGTGACCGTCACGATATACCCCGGGGCTCGCATGTGCCGTGGCGTGCAGCTGCGTCCGTGGGTCTGACGCGCTACGATGGCGGACACCCGCAAGGACGCTTCAGCATCCCTGCCAGGTGTCGAGAGGCGGAATGGCGTCGATGAGTGATCAGACTTCGGGGCGGACCGGATCAGCGTTCACGCCGGCCCCCGGTGCGGGGTTCGTCAAGGGTGGCGTTGGCCGGATGCAGGATGCCCTGATTGGCGCGGACTACCGGCGGACCGCCGGCGAGTTCACCGGATTGATCAAGGACGGGCAATCGATGCCCGAGCTTGTCCGCCATGCCCTGAACGTTGCCGCTCCCTACCTGACGGTCCCGTCCCACGTGATGGTTGCCGAGAGCGGCGAATACAGCAACGTCAACTACGATCACTGTGTCCTCGGCCTGCGCGCGTCGCGTCGTCTTTTGCCGTATCTGCCTACGGGTCACCGGCAACTCGCGATGGCGCAGGCCGTCTGGTACATGCCTCAGGGTCTGGACGTCTGGGATCAGTTGCTGTGCGAGTTTCCGGGCCACTACGCACGTGACGACAAGAAGTGTGGTCTGCGCCCCGGTGGCACGGATGAACACGGCGCTGACAGGTTTGACGGTCCCGCTTGGAACGCACCCAAGGCGTGGTTCGACACCGATCATGAACCTGATCGCACCGGGACATCGGCAGATCGGCTACGTCGACTGCAGGAACGGATTCTCGAAGGGGACCGGCACGGTGCGTATCGGGTTTCGCTGGGTCTGCGCCGTGAAGCGGATCCAGTCGTCCGGCGCCAACTCGAAGCCCAGTTACTGTTCTGCGGGATCATCGACTTGCAGGACACCTTGCAGACCCGCAAGTTGCAGAACATTGGCCACAAGGCGCTTCGGGCCCGCGCCGCGGTCGACCTGACAAGCCTGGTGGGTTGGGATCACGCGGATCCTCTCTACTACTGTGTCGTGCCTGACCTCGCGTGCTTCCCACGTCTCTACCCACTCTTTGACATGACCACGGTCACCCTGACAAACCGGTTCAAGGGAGACCAGTGGTCACTGAAGTCACGGAACGTCGGCCATCTGGATGACGTCAACCGTGACTGCCTTACCGCCGCAATGCTCCACGGGAAGCTTGCAGACGTGACCACAGTGATCACCGACTTGCTCGCTGAGGGCGTTCGGGTCATCGAGATTTCCGACGCGATCATTGCTGCGTTTTGCCGTCATCTCGTTGAAGAGGCTTGGTCGTCAAAGTCCTTCTTCCAGATCGGGCACGCATTTGACTACAGCAATGTGGTCAGCTTCTGGTTGCGCGAATATGACCATCCCCATCAGGCAAAGGCGCCCTATTTCCAGGCTGCCTTCATCAATGACTGCATACAGATGAACAAGTTCTTCCCGCCCGATCCCGGCAGCCCGCTTTGGGTCGGTGATCCGCGTGAACGCCGGGGATGGGCGGACGGCCTGCCCCTATCCGAGTGCCTGACGCAAATTCTCGCGGCGACCGAGACCCTCGATTACCCACGGGCCGGGGCGTGCGTCGAGACTTACCTGTCCCGGACCCGTGAACGGACCAAACTGCTTCGAACACTCGTCCTTGCCTCATCAAAGTTGCAGAACGATCCGCACCAGCAACGTCATGCGGCATCGATGGTCGAGGAATGGGAACAGACGACCGCTGGGGACGATGCGCGCGACATGATGCTTCGCGCGTGGGTGAAGTATGTCGCTGGCGGGGCGAAACGCACGACTGACCTCGAATGTGTCCGCATGTTCGAGGCTAGCCTGGGTCTGACTTCGTCGGCGATCCGTACCCCTAACCACCTGCAGTCCGACCGCGGGGTCATGGGGATGACGCTGTCAAAACCAGTCGAGATGTCGTGACCGCTGCGAGAGGTGATACCTCGTGCGCCGTGCCGACAGACGCTTTGGCGTCGCCGGCATGATCGCGCACCTACGATTGGCCGTTACGGCTCAGGAGGTCTTGGCATGAGGCGCATCGGGGTTGTCGGGTTTGGGCGTCGACTGCAGCACATGGTCAAGGTTGTCCAACGCAATGACCCGGATGTTGTTGTCACTGCCATGGTTGACCCGGCCTCTGACACCCGTCGTGCCGATTTTCCAGTTGTGCTTGGGTCGGCGACTTCGTTTTCGGGCATCGAACAGATGCTTGACGCCGGGAACCTTGACGGCGTCATGGTCGGGACGAGATGCGATCTCCATACCCCGGTTGCCGTCGAGGTACTTGCCAGCCATCTTCCCCTTTTCCTGGAGAAACCGGTCGCGATCGACTGGGAACAATTCCATCGACTGAGCGAAGCATTTGCAGAAAGCAAGAGCCCGACGGTCGTTGGGTTCCCGTTGCGTGTCTCCCCCCGTTGCGAACTCGCGGCGCGCATTGTGCGCAGTGGCACGCTTGGGACCCTTGCCCAGGTGCAGGCGGTGAACAATGTTCCGGCCTACTCGATTGGTTACTACATGGGCTGGATGCGTGACGAGGCCCAGACCGGTGGACTGTGGATGCAAAAGGCCACCCACGACTTCGACTACTTGCTTTCACTGCTTGGCGATGGTGAACTCGCCGGACAACCGAACCGGGTGATTGCGATGGAATCCAAGCAGGTCTTCCGGGGTGATCGGCCCGCCGGATTGCACTGCCGCGACTGCGATATCCGGCACGAATGCGTGGAGAGCCCGTACTTGCCGGGAAGCGCGCGGTCACGCCAGACTGACCGTGAAGCGTCAAGCCTGCAATGCGCCTTCGCGGTCGACACCGGGAACCATGACAGCGCAAGCGCCCTGATCCAGTTCGAGTCTGGTCTCCACTTGAATTACACCCAGAACTTCGTGACCCGCCGAGGTGCCACCGCCCGGGGTGCGACGGTGATTGGGCACGATGCGACGTTGTCGTTCGATTGGTATCGCGACGAGTTGGTGGTGCATCACCATCACGACGACCGGGTTGAAAGGCATACCTTTGTGAAACGAGATGAGGGTCACGGCCACCACGGCGGGGATGATGAACTCGGTCGTGACTTCATCAAGGCGATGTCTGGCCGGACGTCATCGCGGGCGTCACTTTCCATCGGGTTAGAAAGTGCCCGGCTATGCCTTAGGGCCCGTGATGCCGCCCGCGCTACGGCGTCGCTCTGACGATGTCGCCTCGACGACTGACCGCGCGTAAGGACCGTTGCCAATGCAATCAATTCCGCTGCACGATCCACGTCTGACCTGGGAAGGCGCGGTCACGGTGACACATGATTTGGATGGATCTCGCGGTTGGCGGATGCCTCCGGGTGAACGTGGTGTGTGGCACCCGGAACTTGTAATCCGGGCGGCAATGCCTGCCGGAGTGCGGATACGGTTCGTCACTGACGCGTCTGCGGTCTCAGGGACGGTCGAGGCTGATCAGGAGAGCAGTCCGATCGATATCGTCGCCAATGGACGCCTGGTCGCGAGTTTGCCGTTAAGCGGATCGGTGTCGTTCATGTGCAACGACCTGCCTGTGGGATCCAAGGTCCTTGAAATCTGGTTGCCCCAGTTCGGGCCGTTCGCCATGACCGGGTTGAAAATATCCGAGGGTGCGACGGTCCATGCAGTGATCGACAATCGGCCTCGTTGGGTAACCTACGGGAGTTCGATCACCCAGTGCCGCGCCGCGCCGTCACCAACACTGACGTGGCCGGCAATTGTGGCGCGCCAGGCCGGTCTCAACCTGACGTGCCTCGGGTACGGCGGTCAGTGCCATCTGGACATCGGTGTCGCCAGGTTGATCCGATCGCTGCCTGCGTCCTACATCTCTCTATGTGCTGGCATCAACATCTACGGCGCTGCAAGTCTCGGCCCGCGCGCATTCCGCACGACCCTCGCAGGGTTTGTGCAGATTGTTCGTGAGGGCCACCCGGTGACACCGATTGTCTTGGCCTCTCCGATCTGGGGTGTCCATCGCGAAACCGAGGTGAACCCGGTTGGGTTCACGCTTGCATCGATGCGCGACGAGGTCCAGTCCGTCGTGGAATTGTTGCGTACTCGTGGTGATCGCCAGATCCACTATGTCGATGGCCAGGCCCTGTTCGGCGCAAGCTTGGCACATCTCCTACCCGATGACCTGCACCCCAACGGTGAGGGCTATCGGGTCCTGGCGGCAAATTTCCTGACACAGGTTGTCCGACCGTACTTCCGTCCGGCTCGCGCTGATGATGGCCGGGTGCTACATCCTTGATGCCCCGTTGGAAGGAACCGAATGCCAATCGCCGCTGCAATTCAGTCAGCTGCGACCCTAGCCCTGCGGGAAGTGATTGCCCAGTACGGTGAAATCGGCTTGCAGGTCGCGGCAATCCATCGCGGTGTGCTTGTCGCCGATGCAGTTGCCGGTCTTGCCGATCAAGCCACGGGGCACCCAGTTGACCATGACACCCTGGTAACCGTTCACGGGGGTCAGTTGGGAACTCGCAACTGGTGACTGGTCCTGCCACCCCCGGCGCAGCCTGAAGGCAACCTGGGGTCAGGCGGGAGCGGGGAGGAGCTGGGGGACGGCAAGGCCGGCCATGCTCGCGGTGCAGACCCCGGCCAGGTAGGCGAAGAGGTCCAGGCCGTGCATCCGGCAGGTCACCCCGACCATCAGCTTGGAGGCATGGTCCGCTGGTGGGCGACGTGATCGGGGTGGCCACCGCGTCCCCGGCCACTGGTCCGGGAAGGCGGGCGCTTGGGCGTGCCCGGCAGGTCGGACGACGGAGGCCGGGACGAGTTGCCCGAATGCTGCCCCACCCGGGTTTCGAGATCCCGGACGCGTTCCTCCAAACGGACGATCGTTGCCCACTGCTCGGTGATTGTCGCCCGGAGCTCACCAACCAGTGCCTGCAAGGTTGCGGTCAGGGACGGCATCACTCACCAGAGCGTCGAAGGAAACCTACCCGGCACCCTTAACCCGCCTTGACCCCGTGAACGGTTACGACACCCTGTTCCTGGTGTTCTCGAACTTCAAGGGCGTGACCGCGACGGTCGTGCACCGCCTGGTCGAACGGGGTGTGATGGAGTACGACGCGCCGCTTGCCACCTACTGGCCCGAATTCGCCAAGCATGGCAAGGGGAATGTCACGGTGCGACATGCCCTGAGCCATCGTGCGGGCCTCCCAGAGTTCCGCGATGTGCCGGCCTCGGATTATCCAAGCCTCTTGCAAACTGGACGCTATCTCGAGGACGCGACGCCAGACTGGGCGCCGGGCGCGTCAATGGCTTATCACAGCATGACGTTCGGAACGCTCTTGGGCCGGGCAGTTGAGGGGGCTACCGGGATGGCGTTTGGTGACGTCATGCGCGCCGAGGTCGCACATCCGTTGGGTCTGGCGGACATCTGGTTCGGTATTCCGGCCGATGTCGCGGTTAGCGCGAGGATTGCAACCCTTGACGCTGCACACAACCCGGACCCATCGACCGGACTCGGACCAATGACCCGTGAGGAACATGACGAACGGGCGCAGTCAGCGACGGAGTTCAATACTCCAGAGGCCCGAGCTGGCTGCATGCCTGCAGCCGGGCTGATCACCAACGCACATGCGCTGGTACGTCATTACGCCGCAATGAGGGAGGCAGGGCTGTATGGGGTCCGCCTACTGAACCCATCGACGATTGCCGAGTCGACAATCTCGTACTCGGGTGCCGATGGAGCCCATGTGGCGTGGACGACGCGCATGGGACTTGGGTTCGCATTGGGTGCGGCGATACAGCCGTTCTGCGGCATTCCAACGGTCGCCGCTTGGCCAGATGCCTTCGGTCACACCGGACTTGGTGGGTCGATCTCGATGTACTGCCCATCCCATGACTTGGCTGTGGTGATGACGAAGAATGCGCTTGCGCCCTCGCGGTTCAGTTTCCAATCGTGGGATCTTGTCTTGCGGGCGATTGCGGGTGCATTGGGCATCGACCACGACGGGTAATGGCCGGCGGGGACTTCCACAGATCCGGGTGCTGAACGTGCTCCCGGGAGCGATGCCCCTCGCTAGATCTCTGCATCGGCGAGAAGGCGTCGAAACACCGTGTCGCTGTCCTCTTCCCCAAGGAGGCGACGCACCTTCCGGTTGGTCTCAGCGGCCTCCCCGATGCGCGCGCGATGCGAGGTGAGGGAGAGCTCTGCAGTGGTGCCGTCCACCATGCAGTCCTTGATCGCGCGGAAGTAGTGGTCGACGGCGCTGGCTGTACCAAGGATCATCCCGGCAATGTCGATGTCCGGCTGGCACGTCACCGGGAAGGTCCAGATGAATGTCAGTCGCGCGTCGGTTGGGTCGATTGAGAGGGAACCGGCCTTGATTTCGTGCTGGTTGATCTGGTTGAGGAGCCGTTGAGTCTGGGCTAGGTTGAACGGAGCAATCGCGAGTGCCGGACACGCGGTGGCGTCGAAACCAAGGACGTCGGCAGTTGCCCGGACCCCGAGAAGCACAGTCTCGCCGTCGAGTGAAAAGGCGAAGAGGCCAAATTCGTACCTTGGTGCGTCAGTTCCGGTCAATGCCACTGCCAGGGCATCCCCTTCAACGAAGCACGAAACCCCCAGCGATTCGAGGTGGTGGTCAATCGTCAGGATCAGGTTTTCGATGCTGTTGGGATCCATCATTGGGTTTCCTCTCTCGCTCCAGAAGTCCATGCGAGGTGCATCGTCGTCATCCACTGATGTGGGTGCAATCGGTGGCCCGTGAGCGCGTTACGCGTTGAGAGCGTGGGTTTCGTCTTCGGTCTGCGCACGCGGCGAGATGATCGTGAGGAACGCTGCCGTCGCCGTTTTCGCACCAGATGCGACCGCGATTATCGCCGGGCGACAGCCGTCAATCGAGTTCAAGCCGGCATTGACCACCGCGGTGAAGGTCCTTTGGTCGAGCGTGGCGGGGACGGGGACGCGCCAGGTGTGGTT
>CAMDTO010000017.1 GCA_945907765.1 Thermoflexus hugenholtzii JAD2
AGTGCCGAATCCGGGGCATCCGTTCGGCGTGCGAGGCGTCGGCGAGGCGTCGATCGTGCCACCGATGGCGGCCGTGGCCAATGCGATCCACAACGCAATCGGCGTGCGGATGCAGGCTTTGCCCATGAACCCGGGTGCGGTCCTTCACGCCCTAGGGATCATCTAGGCTTGGAGTTGCCAGTCCCAACCGATGCCGTCCCCTCGCCCCGGCAACGTTGGCGGGGGGAGGCTTCCGGGGACTGGTGGACCCGCATGGCGCGTCGTACTCGAGGGAGCGAACAATGGCAACCGTTTTTCTTTCTCCTGATCTGCGGGAGCTTGCCGGGGGACAGACAAAGGTCCATGTCCTAGGCCAGACGGTCCGGGCGGTCGTCGATGAACTCGACGTGCAATTTCCTGGCATAAAAGACCGCTTATGCAATGGCGCGTATTTCAAGCCGAGTCAGACGGTCGCGGTGGATGACATTGCGTATACCAACCGGGTGGCGATGTATCAGGAGGTCGGTCCGGATTCCGAGGTGCACTTCATCACCGCAATCTCCGGAGGGTAGTCCGCACGCGCGGACAGTGCATCACCCACCAACCTCATCGGGGCACGAAACCGCAGTGGCCGTGGACGGTGGGACCGAACACGGGGAAATTTGGAGAAACGCCTGTGGAGTACCGCATTCTTGGCGCATCCGGCGTTCGTGTCTCAACGGTCTGCCTCGGCACGGCCTTCTTTGGGCTGCGCCCTGACGCACGCGCCTCCAACGACCTCGTCGCTCACGCGCTTGACGCAGGGATCAATTTCATCGACACCGCCAACTCCTATGGCAACCAGGAACGGTTTGACCGTCCCGGGATGCCTACCTGGCGTGAGCGGCCGGGATCAGAGGAACTCGTGGGCAATGCGGTCCGTGGCCGACGCGACCATGTGGTCATCGCCACCAAGGTTCAGGAACGCATTGGGGATGGACCCAATGATGGTGGGCCGCATGGAGGTGGCTTGACACGTCGCCACATCATTGCCCAGTGCGAAGCGTCTCTCCGGCGTCTGGGGACCGACTACATCGACGTGTATTACGCCCATCATGAGGATCCGACCACCCCCCTCGAGCAGTCGCTACGGGCGTTTGATGACCTCGTGCGCGATGGCAAGGTCCGGTATGGCGGGCTCTCGAATTTTGCCGCTTGGGAGCTGACCCGAGCCCACTGGATCTGTGACCGGCGCGGGTGGTCGGCGCCAGTGGCCATGCAAATGCCCTACAACCTGGCCAACCGTGCCGTCGAAACAGAGGTGCTTGCGGCATGCGAGGCCCTCGGCGTTGGCGTTACCGCCTACTCGCCCCTTGAAGTCGGCCTGCTGACCGGCAGCGTCTCGGTCGCACGGCCGTCTGGAGATCCGGAACGGGTCCGTCGTGGGGGTGTTGACTTCACACCGGCTCAGATCAGTCTCGCAAACCGGCTCGTCACGATTGCCCAGCAATGGGGACAGGCGCCGGCAACCTTGGCGCTCGCGTGGCTGTTTGGCCGTCCGGCGGTTGCGAGTGTGATTGTTGGCACTGAAACCATCGCGGATGTCGATGCTGCGATCGAAGCCGTTGGGTACTCACTACCCGACACTCTGCGGGTCGCCCTAGACGCTCTGACCCTCTGACGTCGCACCCATTGGGATTGCCCGATATCACGCGGGAGTGAAGGTATCGGATTCGTTCCGCAAAGCGATCGCAAGACTTCCTGCGACCACAATGCTGGCCATCCCGCCAATCCCGAAGATCGTCGTAAGCGGGACATATTCCGCCAACCATCCGAGTGCCAGGCTGCCAAGTGGGTTGGTCCCGGCGTTGAGTACCACCCACAAGCCCATGACCCGGCCCACAAGATGGTCCGGAATGCGCATCTGCAGGGTTGCATTGGCGCTGGTCAGAAAGCCGACTGTCCCAAGTCCAGTGCCCGCGAGTGCGAACCACGCAATCCAGGCATCACCCTCGAGAAACTGTGAACCCGCAACGAGCATAAGCGTGGAAATGCCGCCGATGAGGCTGAACGCAACCATCGCATGCCGGGGATGTGCACCGATGAACGGTGCACCATTCAGGACTGCTCCGACGACTGCGCCCACGCCCGCCGCGGTCAGGAGTTGTCCCAAACCTTCCGGTCCCCAGTGCAAAACGTCACGCGCGAGGGCAGGCAGAAATGTGGAATACGGCATCACCACCAGTCCGAAGAGTGTTGTCACCGCCAACAACCGGAACGAGAATCGGTCCTGCTTGACGTAAGAAAGGCCCTCACCGAGCGACGACATCCACGGTGCGCCACGTGCCGTCCTGTTTGGTGCCGGGCGCCGGATTGCGTACGTCGAGGCCACGACTGTCAGGCTTGTGACCGCGGTGACCGCAAGGCAGGCCGCGGCTCCTGAACTGGCCAGGAGGCCTCCGGCGAATGCTGGCCCGAGTAGACGACTGAGATTGAATCGCGCGGAATTGAACGCGATGGCCTCCCGTAGTCGTTCGGGAGGAACAAGCTCCTTGATGAATGGTTGCCATGCGGGCCAGACGGCAGCGTTGGCCAAGCCCAGAACAAGGGATACGAGAAGGATGATGGGGACCGTCGCGAGGCCCATGTACGTCAGAACCGCAAGGACGGAGATGGCAACGGTCCCCACTGAAAGCCCGATCATCAGGACGATCCGACGGTCCGCGCGGTCAGCAAGCACGCCGCCGATGAGGCCGAGGAAGAACAGTGGAGCCATCTGGGCGAAGTTCGCCAGACCCAGCATAAACGGGGACCCAGTCAGATCGAAAACCAGCCATCCGATGGCGACGGCCTGGACCCACCCACCCAGTGCCGAGCAGAAACTCCCCGCCATGAAGAGCGCGTAATTGCCATTGATCAGTGCGTGCGCGATCGACCGGAGGCCTGGGAGTGTTGTTGCGCCAGACCATTCTCGGGTCATCGGTGACTTCATGTTCCGGCCCCCCGATCGTCTTCACGACACCTGACGCGGGGGAGGGGATGGCCAAGCCAACTCATTCCCCGATGGTACGCCAGACCGGGTTCCCAGTCACGCTGTCCATGTCACCAGCGACCCGCTCGCTTACGTGTGGGGGTTCTCACGGCACCACGCATCGTAGGCCGCCCGGAGTCGTGGCCCTGGCGGGTACGCGTCACGCAGGGACTCGCCGTGCTCTACCTGTAGGCGAAGGAACCCTTCCAGGCGTTCCTGCTCGAGCCCATCATCGGCAACTTTTGACGCCAGATGCGCGGGGATGACCACGACACCGTCCTCATCACCAAGAATGATGTCGCCGGGCAGGACGGTGACCCCGCCGCATTGGACAGGCCCGTCGTGTTCAAATGGCAGCAACGCGCTGGTGTTGGCCCCCGGATGCACGCTCTTGGTGAACACCGGGATACCCATCCTCTTGATGAACGGTGCGTCGCGGACGCAACCGTCGGTGACGATGCCGGCTACATTCCGCGCCTTGAGACGGGTTGCAAGGATGTCTCCCAAGGTTCCGGCTGCAGTCTGGCCCATCGCATCGATAACCACGACATCACCCGAATTCACGAGTTCAAACAGTTGCCGTTGCGGGTTCGCGTGACCTGCACCCCGCAGAAGGGGCAAGAGGTCTTCACGTAAAGGCAAATAGCGCAGGGTCCGGGCGCGGCCTACAAGCGGGAAGCCCTCGGGGCCCGATAGTGGCGTGACACCCGACATGCATGGATGGAGGATTCCGGCCTTGGTGAGGACCGACCACGCGGTTGCAACGCTGACGCCTCTCAGACGCTCGATTGTTGCGTCATCCACATCACCTTTGGCAGCGGCATAGACATTACGACCGAACCCTTCCAAGACCGGTTCCTTGGGAGCCATGAACGTTCTCCACCCAGGTAGTGCGACGCGGTTGGGTCGAGGACCCAGAGAGACTGTCTAGTTGCCGGCTTTCGAAACGGCACCGTAGTCGAGTTGGGGCCCGCTATCGGAGGCATCATCATCCGTCCCAATGTCGCCGTCCCAATGTCGCCGTCCTCACCGCCGTCCTCACCGAACAGGGACTTGAGCATCGCCCGCCCGATGACACTAGTCAGGACCCCGAAGAGAGCAAGCCCAACAATCATCGTCGACGAAGCCACGAACCGGCCAAGAATCGTGGTGGGGGCGTTCACTCCCGCACCGGTAGTCGTGAGTGCGACGACCGCAAACCACAACCCTTCGAAGGCATTTGGTGCAGACGACCCGGACCCGACGTCACCTTCGGCGAACCAGATGAGTGTCCCGCACAGGATTGCCGACGTGAACAAGGCGATGCCATAGATCTCAAGGTCTGTCCGGAACGTGTCCTCGTTCTTGGCGACGCTTTGCCGGGCACGCGCGGTGGCAGCTTTCATGAGTTTCAGGACCCTCAGGACCCTCAGGACCCTCAGGACCCTCAGGATGCGGAAGAGCCGGACGGACTTGACTTGCGTGATACCGAAGAGTGGAAGCACGCCTGGGACGATGGCAATCAGGTCGATGATCCCCCAGAACGAGCGGATATATCCCCAACGATCAGGTGCAACGTAAATCTGGGCGGCATAGTCGAGGAGAAAGACCACGAGGACAACCGCCTCGGTCACTTCAATGAGTGGACCGTAGCTATCTACGAACGATTGCAGGGATTCGAGCATGATCGTGGCCGTCGCCAAGAAGATTGAGAAGGTCACAACCTTTGAAACAATCTCGTACTCACGGGAGGACATGTCGGTGTACGCCGACCAGAGCCACCGACGCCACCCATGCGAGAGGTGAGCAGGCGTGAGCGTGCCTACCGGTCCGGCGAGTAATCCGGAGGAAGCGAGGGCACGGTCGACTTGATCAGAAATCTTCGGGCCGGCCTGGCGTGCCGCTTCGGCTGCTTCAGCCCGTCGGCGCCGGTTCCGCCGGTTTGCTGCCTCATCCCGTCCGTCGTCACCGAAAAGCGTCGTCAGCAACGAACGGCCAATCACGTTCGTCAGGATGATGAACAGTGCCACGCCGGTGAGCATCGTCAGCGAGGCAATGATCTTCACTGGCGCCGACGCCGAAGCACTCATGAGCGGGCTTCCGTGCGTCGCGAGCATCCCGACCGCCCACCAGAGGCTCGTAGGGATATCCGTGAACGGCGAACCTTCGCTGAGATGATCGACTTCGTACACAAGTGATGCCGAAAGCACCAACGCCACGAAGACCGCCATGGAATAGATCTGGAGGTCGATCCAAATGGTGTTTCGTTTCTTTCCCGACTGTTTCGCGCTGTGGGCGAGACGGGTGACTGCGAGACGCAAAATCTTGAGTGTCCGCAGCACCCGGAGCACTCTCAAGGTACGAAGGAAGCCCCCAGCAACGCCTACCCCGAGGACAAGAAAGATCGAGGGCAGGATTGCAAGCAAGTCCACGACGCCCCAGAACGACGTCGCGTGTCGAAAGCGCTCACGAGCCACATAGAGGTAGGCAAGGTATTCAAGGCCGAACCCGATCATGAAGACCCATTCGAGCCCGTGCCACAACGAGGCGTACTCAGAGGCCACCCCAGGAACCGTCTCCGCCATCAGGGAAAAGATCGAAATGAGAACGAGTGTGGTTGATGCCAACTGGATCCGCATGTACCACGAATCATCCTCGTTGGTGAACGGGGAACGGAGGTTGCCGGTCAGCGTGGCTTCCGCGACCGGTCGTGCAATGGTTGTTCCCGTCATGCCCGCATTGTTACCGGTCGCGGTGTTTTTGGCACCAAGCGCGACAAACGGTCAGGTTGCCGGTGCGACGTTCAGGTGAAGACCGCTTGGATGCGCAAGTTCTGCAACCCGGCCGCACACTGTGCGCATGCTTACCGATCAGATGGCGCGCCAGAGCCAGGAAGACAACCCAAGAGCATTGCAGTCCCCCGCGGCGAGGGTTAGAGTCTCGGGAGTGGGCAGCGACGCCCGAACTGTTCTCGCAAGCGCCGGCGACCGGACGAGGCGTTTCCCTCGTCTCTCACCGGGCTGTCCTGGGTTGCGTGATGGCCGGGTTGGCCGAAGGAGAGGAACGCATGACTTCGGTGTCGCAGGGGGCGTCCCCGTCATCGCCGGTGCGTTCGGGAGGTCCGTCACCTGACGCGTCTCCGTGGACAGATAGCCATCCGACAGAGCGCGGTGCATCAGCCGAGTTCGCGCCACTCGAACGAGACACGCCAATCTGGGTCTCGACCGACGGCTTGACCTTCGACGATGTCCTCTTGAGGCCCGGACGCAGCGAAGTCCTGCCCCATGACGTCAGCACCGCAACCCTTCTCACCCGCCGGATCCGCATCAACCTTCCGGTTGTCTCCTCCCCCATGGACACGGTCACTGAAGCACGCATGGCGATTGCCATGGCCCGCGAGGGGGGGCTGGGCGTCATCCATCGGAACCTCCCCGTCGACATCCAGGCGGCTGAGGTGGACAAGGTCAAGCGATCCGAAGCCGGAATGATCGTCGAGCCGGTGACACTGCGCCCGACAGACCGGCTTGCGGACGCTGAGATGGTCATGCAGAAGTACCACATCTCGGGTGTGCCCATTGTCGAAGAGGGTCGCCTTGTTGGCATCCTGACCAACCGTGACACCCGGTTCGAGACCGATCCCACACGGCCAATCTCCGAACTCATGACCCACGAGGGCCTGATCACGGCGCCAGTTGGAATTACCCTCGACGAGGCCAAGGAGATCCTTCGCCGGCACAAGATCGAGAAGCTTTTGATTGTTGATGACGATGGGGTCCTCAAGGGGCTCATTACCGTCAAGGACATTCAGAAGAAGGTTCAGTTCCCGCTCGCGACCAAGGACGACCGGGGGCGCCTCTGCGTCGGTGCGGCTATCGGGGTGGGTCCGGACATGCACGAGCGTGCCGGTGCGTTAGTGGAAGCCGGTACGGACATCCTTGTCCTTGATACCGCCCACGGCCACTCAGCCGGCGTGATCGAAGCCGTCAAATGGTTGAAAAAGTCGTTTGACGTGGACATCCTTGCCGGCAACGTCGCCACATTCGAAGGCGCACGAGACCTGATCGAGGCTGGCGCAGACGGCCTTCGAGTAGGGATCGGGCCTGGTTCGATCTGCACGACTCGGATCGTCACTGGCGCGGGCGTCCCGCAACTCACCGCGATCATGGAATGCTCGACCGCGGCCCGCAGACATGGTGTCCCGGTCATGGCCGATGGCGGGATCCGTTACTCGGGCGAGATTGCAAAGGCAATCGCCGCGGGTGCCCACTCGGTCATGCTGGGTGGATTGCTGGCTGGCGTCGACGAGTCTCCCGGTGAGGTCGTGATCTTCCAGGGCGAACACTACAAGGACTACCGAGGCATGGGCTCGCTTGGCGCCATGCAGCGACGTGGCGGCTATGCCCGTGACCGGTACGTTCAGGAGGGCGCCTTCAAGCTTGTTCCGGAAGGAATTGAGGGACGCGTTCCCTACAAGGGTCGATTGGCGGACCTGATCTATCAGTTGAGCGGTGGCCTGAAGGCGGGCATGCATTACGTCGGGGCGGCCGACATTGCCGAGATGCATCGCAAGGCGCAGTTCATCCGGATCACGAGTGCATCGGTTCGGGAAAGCCACCCGCATAACGTCGTGATCACCAAGGAAGCGCCAAACTACGCCGGCTGATCACTTCCATCTGCGGGCGTTGTCGGGACAGTGCGGACCATGCGCACCCACGTCGCCTTGCCGTCGTCTGCGGAAGCGGCATCGGACATCGCGTCTCGAGCGTCGGCGTCGCTTGCGAACCACATCACGGTCGTGCAGGTTGGTCCTTCACGGATAAGTGCCCATTCCCGCGTCGATGGGTCGTGATCCGACGTCTCGCCGTGTGGTTCGTTCCCTTGAGCTCTGGTCTCGAGGGTGTGTTGTGCGAGGCGCTGGGCGTCTCCACGCAGGACCCTGAAGTGATAGGCCCCAATCCCGATTGACAGCATGGTGCTGACCACGGCCCACCACGGCAACGGCAGTTCGCGGACGTCCCGCCCTACGAGGGCCTCCAGCGCGGTGTAGGCGACGGCCACACCGGTTGCGAGGAGTGAAAGGGCGCAGGCAAGCAGGATCAGGTAGAGCGCACCGCGTCTCGAACGGGAACCGGTTTCACCGATACTCAGGCGAGGGTGGCCCGGAGCCCGCCAATAGGCGAGCCACAGCGGGATGCCGACCAGTACAAGTGCGACCGCACGACGCCATGCACCTTCGAAGTCTCCCTCCGACGACTGCGCCGTCGCGAAGGTGATCGCATTTGTCAGGAGAAGTGCCAGTCCCATGACCCATGTGCAAAGACCAATGACCGTGGCCACGTACCGGTAGAGGTTGACGAGGCCACGTGGCGCGCCGTCTTGTGTGGTGAACCGCGACTCGATTGCGGAAAGCCTGAACATCCCCCACGCGCTGCCATAGATGCAGGCTTCGACCAATCCATCGAGGGGACTGTTGCCGGGCTGATCTGGGACACCAGACCCAACCATGAACCCGAGCACCCATTGAATCGTCTGGGCTGCGCCATACATCGTGGTCCCGATTGAGATGGTCAGCACGACGAAGCGGTATCCGACAGGGATGATTGCCCGGTCATCCCCAGGTGGTCCGGCAATCGGTGGCCAGGTGAGGATGCCGCCCGCGAACGCCGACCCTCCCCGATGGTGGGTCACCCAGATTGCGGTGCAGACGATGACCGTACCGACTGCCCACGCCGGAGATTGGTCAATCGTCTCGCTCAAGGCTGTCGGCGTAATCCGCCGGACGAGTTGGGTCGCGAGTTCGGTCACCCCGGCCAGCGCGAACACGGCAGCCACCGCCGCTGGCCCGTACGTCGCCACGCGACGGATCGTTGACGCAAGGCCTGCCTCGGCGCACAGCGAGCGGTCAACCACAACGACGCGCCGGTGATACGCCCAGATGATCAGTCCGATCAGCCCGCCGATGGCACTTTCGGTGATCTCGTCACGTGTACCGCCACCTGCCAATTGCGAGATGCCGGCAGATGCGTTGGCTCCGGCCACTGCCAGACCCGCGGTCATGACCAGGTACAGGTAGGTGCGACGCAGGACCGACCCGCGCTCCGCCAGTGATCGGCTGGCATCACGTTGGGCAAGCGTCCAGTGGATGGCCCATATGGGTATCTGGACAATGATGCCCGCGACGCCAACCAGGGGGACCTCAGCTTCCGTGCCGATCAACCGTAGGAATACCGCCACTGCGACGGCATTGAACGACGCCGCCCCAAGCGCGAGCGAAACAAGTGCGACCGCCAAGAGGTAGAGACGTCGGGCCAAGTTCAACAGGCTTCGCACCTTTCCGTGATCGGGACCGAACCGTTCACAATGCCCGTCGGTCGCATTCGGGAGGCATCGCCGTGACGCACCCCGTGACGCACCCCGTGACGCACCCCGTGACCGATGGGTTCCGACTGGACTGTCAATCGCCCGGGGGCACCGTCAGTCTCCAGAGGTCATCTGTTCTCTCGAGCCGCGCGACGACCCTATCCGTTGGTGCCCCACGCGTCCAGAAGAAGAACGGGTCATTCAATGGAGTGCGTGACAATGAGACTTCGACGACGGCTTCGTCACCGGTAATCCTGGAACTCGCAATTGTCGCCCGCGCGCTACGGTTCCCTGACGTTCGTGTCCTGCGGCGAAGGAAGTCATCTCGGGTCTCGCGGGCTTGGGTACGTGGCGCCAACAGGGGCCATGCGTCCTCGGGTCGTCCGTCGTCGATAGCCGCCAGCCATGTCCGGGTGACCCCTTCCGGAGAAGTGGTGTCAACAGTCTCGGTTTTCCCAATTGCCGGCGAACGGCTCATGAAGATTGCCGCAACGACGAGGGCCAAGACGGCGACCCCGATCCATCCGGTGAACCGATCCATGCCTGTGCTTTCGTTGGCTGGCACGCTTCTTCTGGATCTCCTGGTTCATCGTAACCCCCTCCATCGTGGACCATGCCGGACCGGGCACTCGACCCGGTATCTTGATGGGCCACAAGTGGTGCTGGCGATGACGGGTCTGACTGAACGCCCCATACCGTGATGTACCAACGCGCACCCCTCAGGATGAGAACGTGACCAGACGCTTGACCCGACGCCTTGCGATTCTGCCGATGGTGGTTGGTTCTGTCCAGAAGAGCGATTTCCGGGGGGCCGTTTTTGGGAGCGGGTACATGCTCCGGTCGCTCATCGAGACCCAGCTTTACGATGAAGTGCATTTTTTTGCGCCACTGCTCGCGCACCAGGGTGCCTATGAGCGCATGATCGCGGATGTTCCGTGGCTGCGGTCGGTCAACGTGTCGGTCCACCAGATGCTTCACCTCCACAAGGAGGTTGTGACCCACGATTACGACCTCGTGTTCGCGCCGACGTTCTCGACAGAGGTCGCCGGTCTTGCGTCCATGCGGAAGGCGACAGGGACCGATTTCCGGATTCTTTCGGTGATCTACTCGATCAGCTACCCCGATACCGAGACGGCGATGTTGCTCAACATGCACGCGCCACTGCGTGATGACGACTTGCTCAATTGCACGAGCGAATCCGGGTTCAGCATCATGCTGGCCCTCGCCGGGCACTTGAGAAAGCGGTTCGGTGTGCCATTGCCCCTGACCTTGGACATGGCCGTGGTCCCCTACGGGATTGACACGGACGAGTTCTGCCCGGGTGACCGCGACCAGGCGTGCGCATTCCTTGGTTTGGATGCAGGGTCCAGATACATCCTGAGTCTTGGTCGGTTCTCGGTTGTCGACAAGTTTGACCTCGGACCAGTGATCGAGGCCTTCGTGCGGGCGCGCCAGCGACTCGGCGGGTCGTGGAAATTGATCCTTGCGGGAGCGACGGCACACGGCAACTATCTCGAGTGGGTGAAGTTGCTGCTGATGCGTCGCGGGATTGAGGATGCAGTCATCATCCGCCCTGATGTCAGTGATGCGGAGAAGATTGCGCTCTATCGTGCGTCCGACATCTTTGTTGCTCCGAGCGATAACCCGCAGGAGACGTTCGGGCTTACCGCAATTGAGGCAATGTCCTGCCGCGTCCCGGTGGTGGCCGCCGATTGGGATGGTTACAAGGAGACGGTTGTCCACGGCGAGACAGGCCTACGGGTGCCGACCTACATGCCCCGGTTCACGACCATCCTGCCTGATCGCAAGTTGATCGACAATTCCTTGATGCACTTGCTGGTCGCGCAGACAGTGGCAGTTGACGTCGCGCGTCTGGCAACCGCGATTGTCCAGCTTGGGAGCGACGAACCCTACCGCCTTCGTCTCGCCGAGGGGGCACGACAGCGGGCGACCAACGTCTACGACGTACGGCAGGTCGGTGCGGCCCTCAGACACGTCCTGACAATCCGCGACATCATGGCCGCCCAGGCGAATGACACCGATGGTGGTGCAGGTGAGACCCTCGACAGCCTTGTGCCTGAGACGTCCGATGCCTCGTCCCTCTGGGATCTGTTCGGGGACTTTGCGACGCGTGGCCTCGTGGGAAGCGACACAATCGTGACCACGGAATACGGAACAAAGGGACTAGCGGAAACCCTGCCGGTCTACCTGACGCCCGAGATGGAAGAACTCCTCCATCTCGATTTGGTCAGGCCGATCTGCCGCGCCTGCGTGACCGCGTCGCCGCTTGAAAGTGTTCGTGCGGCCCTGGTGATGTCCGGTCGCGACCCGGACCGCGTGGAGTACACGATCTACTGGGCGGTCAAGCAAGGTTTGCTTGACGTCAATCCTGCGTGAGTACCCAGAGACTTATCCGGGTACGTTGATCTGGGGCGATAGCGAGGCCAAAGACGTCCGGTTCGTTGCCTGATCTATGCGAGGCTGATGGTTCCGCCGACTGGCGGAAGCAGGATTTCGTCACTTCGATAGCCGGACGCGGTGCCGGCTTCAGCGAAGCGCCTTGGTGGTTCGAAGTTCGGTTCAGTCGAGAGCGAGATCGTTCCCCAGTGCATGCCTAGCAGGCGCGAAGCGTTGATGTCCCGTCCGAGGCGCACCGCTTCTTCCGGCGTGCAGTGCACCGCGGCCATCATTGACGCTGGCATGTATGCCCCAATGGGCACAAGTGCGATGTCATACGGTCCTCCAGGCGCGACGCGTTCTCGGAAAACCGGGCCGAAGGCGGTATCGCCCGCGAAATAGATCCGACGGGTAGCCGTCGTCACCGAGTAGCTGTTCCAGTTCGACCTGTTCCGGTCAAATAGGCCCCGGCCTGAAAAATGGATCGCCGGCAGGGCCGTGATGGTCACACCCTGCACCACGGTCGTTGCCCCCCACGGCAATTCGGTCACGGTCCCAAATTGCCAATCGCGCACCCGATTGCCTAGTCCCTCCGGCACCACGGCGGTCATGCGCGCCCGATTTGGCAATCCGTCCAAGGTTGACGCATCCATGTGGTCATAATGGTTGTGGGAGAGCAGAAGGATGTCGGTTTGGCCAAAGTCGGACGGTTCAAATGGTGTCGTGACGAACTTGCGGGGACCCATCCCGGGCACTGGCGACGCGAAGTCTGTCAAGAATGGGTCTAAAAGAAGGCGAACTCCGCTGATCTGGATCGCAAATCCCGCGTGCCCAAGCCAGGTCACCTGATCACGCGACAAGCCACCGTTCAGTCGTGATTCGATTGCTTCCGGCCGTGTCTGGACGTGACCGGGACGCGGGTCATTGTCGGGTGTTGGTGGTCTTGCACGGAAGAAACCTGAGACCGCGCTCAGGCCGCCTTCACGCAGTGGGCTGCCGGGCGGGTTGGCGAATTCCGGGCCTGCTCCCGACACACGACGGGCAATCTCCAGCGACGCCCCAATGCCGGTGATGCCCGCGACGGCTCGCAAGACACGCGACCGACTGACGCTACTCATCCGTAGAGCCGTGCCTGGTGTCTGGGCGAGCGAACCGTTCGCGATAGGTCCCCGGCGTTCGTCGGGAGCTGCCGATTGGCGATGAGGCTCGCGGGTCGCCGTACACCGTGTCAAGCAAGTATAAGGGCCGGCCTTTGACTTCGTCGTAGATCCGGCCGAGGTATTCACCAATGACGCCAAGGAAGATCAGTTGGATACCGCCGAGAAAGAGGACGCTCACGAGTGTCGTTGCTTGACCGGTGAGTTCGTGTCCCAGGAAGATTCGGATCAGGATTGCAGCCAGAACCCCGACCAGGCTGAGCCCGGCGACGAAAAACCCCGCGTATGTCGCCAACTGCAACGGCAAGTAAGAAAAATTCGTGATTCCGTCAATGGCGAGACGGGCCATCTTTCGCAACGGATACTTGGTTTCGCCCGCATGCCTGGCGGCCCGCGCGTACTGCACCGCCGTAGTGCGATACCCAATCCAAGCCGCCATCCCCCTGACGAACCGGTGATGTTCGCGCATTGACCTCAGGGCGTCAGCCGCCCGACGGTCCATGAGGCGGAAGTCCCCGGTATCAAGGGGGATGTCAACGTTTGCAATGCTTCGGATCAGTCGGTAGAACCCGGAGGCAGTGGTCCGTTTGAACCATGTCTCACCGACCCGGGCAGTCCGCATTGCGTACACCACCTGGAACCCGGCCTTCCACTGGGCGTACAGGTCGGCAATCACCTCAGGCGGGTCCTGAAGGTCAGAATCGATGACCACGACAGCGTCGCCGCGCGCATAGTCCAACCCGGCGGTGATTGCAATCTGGTGGCCAAAGTTCCGCGAGAAGATCAGCGCCCGTACCCGAGGATCCGACAGAGAGAGCCGTTCCATGACCTCTCGGGATCCGTCGGCACTCCCGTCATCGATGAGCACGAGTTCCCACCGTTCGACGAGTGCGTCCAGAACGCTACGGCATCGGTCATAGAAAAGAGGAAGCGTCTGGGCTTCATTCCAGACGGGCGCGACAACCGACAACTGTGGTGCCAGATCCGCCGTCTGCGCGCCGCGTTGTCCGACGTCCATAGCCATCTCAGCGTACCGTACCGGTCCGGCGAGGTGTCCGGGCACGCGCCGTCCCGATGTGCCCGAACGTCAGACAAGGATTGCCCAGGGAGCGCCGAACGCATCGCGAATTGCCCGCGAGTCGCCCAGCCATGAGGCCGGGTTGTAAATCAGCAGGAGGTCAGAAGCTGGCAGGTCCCGGATTTCCTGCATCGAAGCCGTCCGGATCACCCTGCCCGGTCCGATCTTGAACCCTCCGTGCAACAGTACCAAAGACCAGAGTGACAGGCGTTCGCCGTCGTCAGACGACGCGCAGAGAACCGCATGCTTCCCCCAGTGCGGATGCATCGATGACAGGAATGCCGTCGCATAGCCTCCGCCATCCGGCGTCTCGCAGACGGTGGTATCGGCATCGATACGGACTTCTCGCAGGCTACGGAGCATCACCCCGGGGAGTTCCATGCCGAGGGCAAGCACTCCGAGTTCGTAGGCGACGAGAGGCGCCTCTTGTTCAAGGTGTTGCGCCCGCACCCAGGCGATGTAGTCACCGCACGCTTGCTCGTCAATGGCGTGGCGCTTGGGCACCGAGATTGCATCAAGAATGTCGCCCCCGACAAGGGCGGGAGCGTGCGAGGCAACGGTTTCCAGGCAATGGGCCAAGGCGTCACCAAAGCGCGCCTGGCCGACCTCCGAACTGGTCCGGTTCTGCAGGTGTCCGAAAATCCACCCGTGCGCTTCGGCAACGACGCCGCACATCAAGGCGAAGGCGAACCTCCGGGCGGTGCCGGGTTCTGGATGCAAGCGGGCAATGAATTCCGGGGTCACTGGCTTGCAGCGACATCGCCCGGCAGAACCGACCGGTCGGGGCCGTAGCCAACCTCGCTCAGGGCTTCCGCAACGTCGGTCGGTGTCGTTGCCTTTGGATCGATCTGGACGGAAATCCACCCCGTGGTGGTGTCGATGGCAAGGTCGACGATGCCCGGGACGAGGGACAGTTCCGAAGCGATCAGCGCCTCGGCGGTCGTTGCACAGCAACTCGTTCCGACGGCCGGCCGCTCCAGGAGCCCGGGCAGGAACCATGACACCATCTCTGCCGACTGTGAACCCGGCACATCTTCAAGAAAGGCGCTCGCGCCTGACGGTGCCGTGCTGACCATGGGTGAAGTGTAGGCGGTGCGTGAGATCGGCGCATTCGGGTGCCTCTGGTGGGCATTCGGCGCACGGGACCGGTCAATCATTCCTGAATGAAGCGCCTTCGACCCCGGTCGACCCCAAGCACGCCTCCGGCGATGCCGGCAACGTTCGCGATGATGGGCAAGATCCGCGTTTCCAGGTCCCGCCTGGGCAAGCGGACAAGCCTGTCCACCGCGAACAGTGGTCCGTTGTGCGCGGTGAACCCGCCGTACGATGCCATCACCGTTTCGATGACCGGGAGCATGACCGCAGGATCTGGCACCCATCGCGCCAGGCGGTCCGGCATTGACTGCCGATTTGGGTCGAAGAGCGGATCATTCAGCCCCAGTTGGTGTGCGGGCACGTCAATCCGTAGCGGGAGATCGGCTTCGTGCGGACGCAGGTAGCACGAAACGATTGCCGGACAGCCTCGGAGCAAATCTGGTGCGAGGGGTGTTGTCACTGGGAACTGAGCGGCGTCAAGGATCAGTGGCCAACTCCAGCCCGCGGCCATTGATGCGAGCACCTCGCCATCTCCGGGACGTGGAACGTCGGACCCGTAGTCTCCGGATCGGTCACCCGACCGCACCGCGAGGCGTCCGTTGACCTCATGACCCTCACCAGTCGCTCCCATTTCGGCCTGCAGCGCGCTGGCCAGGACTGACGCACGTTGGGTCTTCGCGATCCCGATTACCCAGGTATCCGTGCTTGTGCCGGTGATGAAAAGTTCGCGTGTCCGCGACATCAATGAGCCGGCACGTTCGACGCCGTCACCCCACCGGACGTTTGTTGGCCCCCCCGCCATGTGGGCAAGGTCTGCATGGAGGGATCCGTCAATCCAGACAATGGTGTCCGATGCCATGCCGAGATCTACCGCGCGCAGCATTGCCTTGACGGCAACCTCGGTTTCCAGGGATCGCATCAGCAGGTCGCGCGCACTTGATGCCGCCGCATCATCAAACCGTGCGGGCATGGCTTCGATATCTGCCTCCTGGACCTGCCCGATCGGATCCGGACCGAGGGCACAGGCGAGACCGATCACGAGATGTGCGCCGGTTGAAAGCAGGACGGCGTGGCTTGTGCCATCGACACCGATCCCGGTCGACCGGTGTGCCCGTGCGTCCGGCAGGACAAACCACCGGTCCGCGAGTGCGGCAGCCAGATGGGTGGCGCCAGATGCGGTCGCGACCCGCCAGATCTGTTCGCGGCGCTTGATAGCCGCGCCGATGATTGGTCCGATGATTGTCATTGCAATCCCGGATCCTGAATATCGAACATATTTTCTATTGTAGTGCAAGCGGGCGGGTTTGCGACCTGGTCAATCAGTGATGCGCATGGCAAGCGGGAGTTCCTTGCCAGCAGTTGCCGGGCGCGCGGTCACCGTCACTGGTTCACCGAACATCATGTGTTCACGAAGGTGACCGGGTGTCATGTCGACCGCATCATCAACGGCAAACTGCCATTCTCTTCCCTCCGAGCTCCGGACCGCGATGACCGAGGCGTGGCCAATGTCCCGTGCATCGACACGCGTGACTGTTCCCCGGACCACGATTGGCTGGTCATCGAGGACCACGGCTGAGGAGATGGCGACCGCGATGCCGGCCACGATCAGTGCGACCGCTACCCAGCGAATGCGTCTTCGCCTGGCACGGCTCGCACTGCTGACGGCAGTCGCAGGAGTTGGCGTCGGGACTTCGCTTGCCATGGCTCTGAGTGTAGGGGCCATCGGCGCTGACCTAACATCGCGTCGTATTGCAATTTCAGAGGAATGCCTGTCCCGCCTATAATCGGGTCAATGCCCCAGTATGCGGGAGTGCCACCACGCGTTGGCACAACCTTCACCACGCGCCAACGCCGATCGATTGCCAGACGCAGCGCCCCGGCCAACCCACCTGCCTTGCCTGACCCCGCAACCGGTGACCCCTTGGCGGTGTCGGAGGCGTCCCTATGGGGCGTATGGACAGATGTACGGCGGACTGTGCTTGACGGTGGTACCCGGGTCGTTTCGGCACGCCTGCCACGCAGCGGTTCTGTCAGCGTTGCGGTTGGCATCGGTGTTGGGTCACGCCACGAACCGTCGGAACTCAGCGGCATCAGCCATGTGCTTGAGCATATGGTGTTCCGGGGAAGTGAGCGCTGGCCCACGAGCTTTGACCTGACGGCAGCAATTGAGAACGCCGGAGGCACCCTTGACGGCTACACGCATCGTGAGGCGACGGTCTACTACAGCCGGTTGCCCCGGCCCCACATGGCCCATGCCTTGGAAATCATCTTCGACATGGTGCGCCGTCCTCGGCTTAGTCCTGAGGACTTCCTGATAGAGCGCGATGTGGTCATCGAAGAGATCAAGCAGGATGCCCAGGCCAGTCCAGTCGTTGCGGAAGAGGCCCTGGACGCCCTGCTTTGGCCGGACCACCCGTTGAGCCGGTCTCCCGCGGGCAAGGAAGCAACCGTCGCCGCACTTGTCGCTGGCGATGTGCGTCGGGTTTGGGAATGGGCCTACGCACCCTCGCATACCGTCGTCAGTATCGCCGGTGACGTTGATCATCTGGAAGTCTGCGACCTGGTGGCCCGCCTTGTCGCCGGGTGGGAACCCGGGCAGGGGTATCCGCCAGATGTGCCGATGGCCCCCGAACCTGCCGCCCCGGGCCTCGACTCCCGGTGGGCCGAAGGCCAGACTGCGTATGTGTACGCGGGTGTGCGGGGCGTGCCGTCTACCCATCCGGACCGTCCGGCACTGGAGTTGCTCAGTTGTGCCGTGGGCGAACTTGCGTCTTCCAGGTTGTGGGCGGACCTCCGCGATGCGCGTGGCCTTGCCTACGACGTCGGTTCTGAGGTGACGTCTTTCGGTGACAGTGGCGCACTCCGGATGTGGGCGGGTGTGCCACCGAAGCGTCAGGCGGAAGCCGTTGAACGGATGCTGGCGCAGGCTGCTGCTGCGCGCAAGGGATTGCTACCAGAGGAGTTCAGCCGGGCCAAGAACTTTGTGGTTGGCGAACTGACAATGGCCTGTGAGACCTCAGAAGACATGGCGCACTGGCTTCTCTGGGGTGACCTGGCTCATCGCCGACTGATCCCACCGGGGGCGGTCCGTGCGACCTATGAACAGTTGACGCCGACGGATATCGAGCGCGCGGCTGCCCTTTGGGCACCTGAAAGAGTTCAGATCGCAATCGCGGGACCGGCGCCACGTCGCGGTGCGCGCCTCCTGAAGATGGTGCAGGCGCAATCGCCAAGCGCGACGGAACCAAGTGCAGAAAGGGCTTCTGTTCTGCACACAACCCGGCCGAGAAGTCGCAGGTCGTAGGGAAGGCACCAGCGCATTTGGTGACGATTAGTTTGCGGTGCGCAATAGTTCCATGAGCAGGGTGGGCACGCAGGGACTCGAACCCCGGACCTCTACCATGTCAAGGTAGCGCTCTAACCAGCTGAGCTACGTGCCCCGGAACTATTGGCCTGTAAACCGCGAGGGCATTCTGCGGGGAGCGGGCAACGGGGCTCGAACCCGTGGTCTCAACCTTGGGAAGGTCGCGTGTTACCACTACACCATGCCCGCAGAGTGAGGAAATAGTACCAACCTCTGTTTGCCGACGCCAGTCGTTCGTTTCGCCAGGCTACTTCACGGTTGCGATTCCCGCCCCTGCCGGTAACTGTCTCACCTGACCCGCGCTGACGGGCAGCACGTTCTTCCACTCGAAGCGGGCGAGGAAGGTTTCCATGTCGGGAATGTGATGGATGGCACCGTCGTCGCCGACGACGAAGATGCGTCCACTGCCCCGGAAGTCCCACAGGAGCCACCCGATTCGCGGTTGCGCCATCGGTGCGCTGGTCAGGGCGCTGTCTGGAATGGTCTGCACCTTGCCCCAGTCGATGTCCGCGATGTCGTTGGTGTCATCGGGACTGATCCACTCAAGGTGACCCGCGCCACCGACCCCGAAGATTGGCCCCGAGTCAGATCGCAACCACCCGCGGAAGCGTCGCAGCCCGGATACGGGATCGACGTAGGCCACATCCGCCGAGATCAGACGGCCATCGTTGCCCGCAATCTGGAGCGCTTGGCCCAACATGATAGTCGCAGCGTAACTCTCGGCGGCGACTGGCACGGCCGGCGCAGTTGAGACCGACACTGCTGACGGTGGGGCACTCGAGACTGATCGTGCAGGCGCCGGCGCAGAGGCGGAGCCACCTGTGCTGCCACCACCACCTCCGCCCCCGGAATTAGTGACTGAGTTGGCGGGAGCAACCGTCGCTGTGAGAGTTACCGTCGCAGTCTTCGTGACCGTAGGGGTCATCGTGCCGGTCACCGTGGCGGTAGGTGACGGTGTGACCGTCACCGACGGCGTGGCTGTCTTTGTCATGGTCGCGGTGCCGGTCGGTGTCACAGTTGGCGTGACCGTGACGGTGCGGGTCGTTGTCACGGTTGCGGTCTGCGTGACCGTCGGCGTGTGGGTCCGGGTTGGGGTCACTGAAGGCGTACGGGTGGTCGTAGGCGAACTTGGTGCCGGAGTGGGCGTGCAGGCGCACGCGATCTGGGCGAGGCTCAGGGCTCCCGGGATATTCAGCAGGCCGGCCCCGTAGGCGTTCGTGTTCTGGGTGGCCGCGGCGGTGACCAGGACCGAGGACCTCAGCGCCGTCCGCACCTGTTCGCGGGTGAGCGACGGAAAGGTTGTCCAGATGACGGCGGCGGCCCCGGCCACGTGTGGGGACGCCATCGACGTTCCACTCATCGAGGTGTATGTCGATGAAAGATACGTGCTGATAATGGATGAACCCGGGGCAGCCATCCCGTTGGTTGCGACGTACGTCTGCTGCGTCGAATAAGTTGCGACCGTGTTCGCGCTGTCGATCGCCGCAACCGGGATCAGCTTGCCGTTGCCGTTGCTTCCGGTATCCGCGTACGCTGCGGGGTAATCCTTCTGATTCTGGGACGTGCATCCGTTGGCAGCGTAGCTAGACCCCCCGCAGTTCCCGGCGGAGACGACAACCAGAACCCCGGCAGCGTACGCCGCATCGATCGCGCTGTTGACTGCTTGGGTGTCCTGGTCGCCGCCGAGGCTGAGATTGATGACCTTTGCGCCCTTGGCAACCGCCCACGCGACACCCGCCGCGACGCCGTCGGTGGTGCCGCTCCCGTCGGCATCCAGCACCTGCACCGGCATGAGGAGTACGGGACGGTCCCCGGCGACCCCGGCCACACCGATGCCGTTGTCGGTCTCGGCGGCAATGATCCCGGCGACATGGGTGCCATGCCCGTCGCCATCGGATGGGTAGGTCGACGAGTTTGTGGCTGAGTAGGCGGTACATACCGAGAGGCACTTGCCCCAGGTTGAGTTCGGTGCGAGACGGTTGACGAGGTCGGGGTGGTCCAGTTGGACGCCCGTGTCGACGACCGCCACCGTGACCGGGGTGCCGGCATTGATCGCCCCGGCGACTGGCCACGCCGACTTGGCACCGCTGTTGACAAGGCCCCACTGGGACGCAAACCGGGTGTCGTTCGGTTCATTGAGGAGACGCGCGCGCACGGGCGCCCCGCGCGCCGCTGCCGGCGTGGAGGTCGTGGTTCCTGTGGCCTCGTGCTTGCGGACAGTGGTGACGCGTTCGACCCACTGGATGTCAAGGCGGGATGCCAGGGTGGCAATGGCTTGGTCGGCCTGGTCGGCGGGAACCTCGATGGCGCGGAGGTCAAGCTCGGGCAGCCCCGGCGTATAGGACGTGGTCGGAGGCGCCCCGACCGATGCCTCGGGCGAGACCCCGAGGGCGGCTACCCATGCGGTGGCGCGACGGACCAGTGACGAATGCACGCGGAATGTCAGGCGAACTGTGGCTCGCCCCGAGGTGGATCCCGGAGATGGCGTGGTGATTGCTGCAGTCCGAGACATCGAGTGGGACGGGGATGGCGATGGGGTCACGGTCATCCCGTCGGCCAGACTGACTCTGGAGCCTCCGAGTACCGTAATCATCACAAGCAAGGTAACCCAGATGGCTTTCGCAAGTGGGCGTGAGCCAGCGCGCCGTGCGCACTTGTCCGCTTCTTGCCTTGGTGCCGGTTGGATGTTGTTCACTAGCAGCGACTTTTGGGGGTCTTCGCGGCGGTTGAGACTAGCAGTGAGCCGCAAATCTGATCGAGCCAGGGTGCAGATGTTCGCCCCGGCCAATGGTGGCCGCGCATCCGCGAGGTCTGGGCTGAAGCCATCTTGGGTCCGAACGCATCGTCCACTGAGAATGATGCGTCGGCGCGAGGTTGCGTCCTCATCTCGGTTCGATGATATTCCACAACTGCTGTCGTGAACGTGATATCCCCCAGTGAAACCTGCGTGCAGAACCGTGAGATTGTGGTCGCAGGCTGTCTGTTGCCGATCCAGTCACCCGCGCCTCGGTCCGGCCGGGACCGTTAGTAGATCGAAATGGGTCGACTGGGGGCCGGTGCCGGGCTGTTCGTCGTGGTGGTTGCAAGTGGACAGTAGCGGCTTGCGGCCGGAACGAATTGTGGCATTGCGTACCCGGCGCGACGTCATGGCACGGATTGCCACGGCATTCGTTCCCGTGCTGGCCGTTGGTGTCGGCATCTCCGCTTCAGCCTGCGACGCAATCCGGGAGCTAGTGCCACCGACTCCGACGCGCGAACCGGGTGGCGCGGGGACGCCCGAGGCGGTTGCATCTCCAACGGTTACTCCCCGGCCCGCGGTCACAATCAATCCCGCAACCCTTCCGGGCAAGCTTGTTTTCGTGAGTGATGCGAACATCGCCGTCTGGGAACGGGGAGCGATGCGGAAACTGACCGGAGACCGGATCAGTCGGCAACCGACGTGGTCTCCTGATGGCACCCGCATCGCCCTGGTCAAGCTGGATGTGAGTTCGTCCGACCTCTGGTTGATGAACTCGGATGGTGCGAATGCCCGCCAGTTGACCCGAAATGAAAGCCGGGCCTTAAACGAGAATTCTTGGGCCTTCCGTCCGACTTGGTGGCCCGATGGTTCTCGCCTGCTGTATTTGGGCGAACGGACCACGAACGACCTGATGGTCTGGGAGATCGGCCTTGATGGGCGGAACAACAAACCGTTCCTGATCGCCCGCGACTATGACGGAGGCCTCGACCGCCCGGGGGTCACTCCCGATGGCAAGACGGTCGTGCTGGTGAGTTACCGGGCCGGCGGGGGGAAGGCACAGGTGTGGTCCACGGCGTTGCCGAACGGGCCCTGGAAGCAGCTGACCGAACATGCAGACGGTGCCTACGACCCATGCCTGTCACCGGACGGCACCAGAATCGCCTACACGGTGCGGGCTCAGTCGTCCCACGACATCTGGGTCATGAACGTTGACGGCTCGGGTCAGCAGCGGGTGACCTACCACGGGGGTGTCCGGGGACCGTGCTGGTCACCGGATGCCCAGTATCTCGCGTATGTTGCGGCTGAGGCGAACCAGTTCGACCTGTGGGTTGCGACGGTCCCGGCGGCGTTGCCTCCCGCGCCAGAGACAGCAACCCCCGCTCGGAAGGCCGGACCTGGGACCCCGGTTCCAACAGTCGAACCAACCCCGACGGCGCCACCTGTTCGTGATGTCCGCCCGGTAATCACGCGCCAAATCACGCGCCAGGCGCAGATCGAGGCCGTTTCAGGAGTCGCATGGACACATTGAACATTGACCCGGTTGGCTCCGCCACCACAGCCGGCAGGCATGGTCGGATAGGGGAAGACGGACCTGGCAGGCATGGAGGCTCGGGGGACACGCCTGAGATGGACGCCTCCCATGAACGTGATGAGGCGGTTGCCGCCCCTGTTCCACGCCGGTTCATGTTTCTTGGCAGGTTTCTGATACGCACGGCACCCCGTACGATCTCTCCGGTGATGATCGCGGCCGGTCTGCTGATCATGGTTGGCGGCTCATTGGGGACAGGGTTCTTCTCGGTTTCCCTTACCGGTTACCAGATTGGCCTGCGCGCCGAAGAAATCCGCCTGGATATCATCAAGCGCGAAGGAAGGGTTGCTGCCCTCAAGACTAGGATTGCCTATCTCGAGACAGATGCGTTTGTCGAAGTCGCTTCGCGCGAAAAGCTGAGCCTTGTGCGTCCCGGTGATCACGCCGTCATCATGCTTCCCGAGCGGGATGAGGTGGCATGGGTGCCCGATGCACCTCCTGTTCGGCCAAGAGGCCCGTTTGGCCACGCTTTCGGGCAACTCGATGCGTGGTTCCGTCTCTTCTTTGGTGCACCCGACGAGGGCATCCTCGGTCGTCGGCCCTGACCAGATGACACGGCGTGTCTGGACTGGGAGAGCATGACAACGTCAGCCGTCTCGTCACGCGCACCGGCCGTTCGGGTTATTGAGCGATCGCTCGCATCAACGGGAATTGACTTTCGCGGAGCTCTGGTGATTGCCGCCGTCTCCGGCGGTGCGGACTCGACATTCCTTGCCTGCAGCCTCGTTGCACTCCAGAGACGCTTCGGGTTCCACATCGCCATCGCGCATGTCAATCATGGGTGGCGACCGATTGACGCTGCCGAGGATGCAAGGTTTGTGGCCCGTCTCGGCCGGCGCCTCGGTCTTCCGGTCCACATCCAAGTACTGGCCGGAAATCCTGGTGGCACCGCGCTTTCCGGAGGTCCGGAGGCGTCCGCACGGGATGGACGTTATCAGTTCCTCGCAGGCCTGGCGGAGTCGACCGGGTCGGCAGCAATCATGACGGGCCATACCGCCGACGACCAGGTCGAGACCGCACTCCTCGCGTTATTACGCGGGCGTGGTCCCGGGTCGGTCGCGGGAATGGCGACCGTTTCCCATGTTCCTCGGTCATCGGTCTCGACATCCGCTACCTTCCATGGCAATGGGGTCCCGGAAGTCGAATGGTCTTCGTCGGGACCTCCGTCGTCGGCGCAAGTAGCCCTGGTCAGGCCAATGCTTGGGCTCCGCGCCATGGTCGTGAGGAAGGCGCTTCGTGACGCGGATATCGACTGGCGCGAGGATATGACGAACCTTGAACTGCGCCATCCCCGCAATCGCCTCCGCCAACGCGTCCTTCCCGACATGGAGGCAATCTCTCCCGGATTCCGCAACGCATTCCTGCGGTCGCTGGCGATCACCAGGGAAATGGCGGAGATTGCCAGCCACGTAGTCGAAGCCGCTTGCCAAAACTGGAACCCAGTCGATCATGGTTTCCAGATGCCGATCCAGACACTGACCGGCTACTCACCGTTCGTCCAGACTGCGTTGATCCGGATGGCTCTGGTTCGGCTTGGCGCCGATCCCGATCGCATTGAGTCGCCGCACCTTCGCGCCGCCACCGCCATGATCAGCCGTGGCCGTGGTGGTACACGCCTTGCGATTGCGAACGGTTTCCAGATTGCCGTGAGCAAGGGAACCGCTGCTGTCACGCGTCCCGGCCCAATTCCGGTTCCCATTGACGGGTCAGAGTGGCCCTAAGGTGTGGTAAACCCGGCCCTGTGATGTGATCGCGGGTGGCCGCCTGCGCTGATCGGAGAGACGATGACTGACACACTGGCCCACCCGGACATCGAGCAGGTCCTGATAAGTTCGGACGCGGTGCAGGCCCGAGTGGACGAACTCGGCGCCCTGATCACGGGCGCGTACGCCGGGCGTGCGCCAATCCTGATCGGTGTGCTCAAGGGGGCGGTCGTGTTCATGACCGATCTGGTCCGCGCGATCGATCTCCCCGTCGAACTCGACTTCATGGCGGTGTCCAGTTATGGCAATTCCACCGAAACCAGTGGCATCGTCCGCATTACCAAGGATCTGGATGCGACGATCGAGGGTCGGGATGTCCTTTTGGTCGAGGACATCGTAGACAGTGGCATGACCCTCAAGTACCTCAGGCAGTATCTGGAACGCCGGGATCCCGCGTCGCTGAGGATCTGCACGCTGCTCGACAAACAGGTCGTGCGGAAGGCGGACGTGACGGTCGAGTACACGGGATTCCAGATCCCGGACCGGTTCGTCGTCGGCTATGGCCTAGACTATGCCGAGAGATATCGGAACCTTCCGTACATCGGCATCCTGAAAAAATCCGTTTACGGCGGGTAAACGGATGCTCCCTATTGACGCAAGAAGTGACAGGTTCCGTGAACTCGTGGTGCCCGTGGCGTGCCGGTTATCGGTTCGACATGCACACTCCGTATAATTCAATGGAACCTGTCGGGAAACCCAACCCGTGAAGATGGACGCGCGCTGGTTGCGCAACAGTTTTGTCTACCTCGTGATCATGGTCGCGGTTCTCGCGATCTTCTTCACGTTGTTCAGTCCGCAGTCGCGCGAGACCCAGGTCCCGATAACCGACCTGATGGCAATCGTGGTCCGTGATGCGAAGCAGAACCGGGTTGACACCCTCGTGGTGCAAGGCAACCGCCTGCTTGCCGACACGAGCGAGGGACGCAAGGTGGCGATCAAGTCTGAAAAGACTGATGTGCTCGACCTGCTGAACCAGAATGGCGTGCGCTTCGAACAAGTGAAGGTTGAAGTGCGAGAGCCAAGCCAGTTCACTTCGTGGCTGGGAATAATCGGGTCATTCCTGCCGGTTATCGTCTTCGGTGCCCTCCTAGTATTCATGATGCGGCAGGCACAGGGCTCGAACAACCAGGCAATGAGCTTCGGCAAGAGCCGCGCCCGCGTCTTCACTGGCAACAAGCAGACCCTGACCTTTGGCGACGTCGCCGGGGTTGAGGAGGCGAAGCAGGAACTCGCCGAAATCGTCGAGTTCCTCAAGTACCCCGAGAAGTTCGCCGCCCTCGGGGCGCGCATTCCGCGTGGTGTCCTTCTCGTCGGCCCTCCCGGCACCGGCAAGACGTACCTGTCGCGCGCCGTGGCGGGCGAGGCAGGCGTGCCGTTCTTCTCCATCTCGGGGTCCGAATTCGTTGAGATGTTCGTCGGTGTCGGTGCGAGCCGCGTCCGTGATCTCTTTGACCAGGCGAAGCGGAATGCGCCGTGCATCGTATTCGTGGATGAAATCGATGCGGTGGGGCGTCAGCGTGGGGCCGGCCTGGGTGGAAGCCACGACGAGCGCGAGCAGACCCTCAACCAGATCCTGGTGGAGATGGATGGGTTTGACACGAACACGAACGTGATCGTGCTCGCCGCCACCAACCGGCCTGATGTCCTTGATCCGGCGCTTTTGCGGCCCGGACGCTTTGACCGGCGAGTGATCCTCGATAACCCGGACAGCCGGGGCCGTCAGGCGATCCTTGATGTCCATGCCCGGGGAAAGCCACTCGACAAGACCGTTGACCTCGGTGTTCTCGCCAAGCAGACGCCGGGGTTTTCAGGGGCCGACTTGATGAACCTCCTAAACGAGGCGGCGATCCTGAGTGCCCGGCGCAACAAGAAGGCGATCGGAGCTTCAGAACTTGAAGAGGCCATCGACCGGGTCATTGCCGGCCCCGAGCGGCGCAGCCGCGTCATTTCCGAGCGTGAACGTTCCGTCACCGCCTACCACGAAGTCGGCCACGCGATCGTCGCGAAGATGCTTCCCCACTGCTACCCGGTGCACAAGCTGAGCATCGTCGCCAGGGGGATGGCCGGTGGCTACACGCGATATCTCCCTCCCGAAGATTCCTACATGCAGACGCGGTCATTCATGGAGGACATGCTCTCGGCCATGTTGGGTGGGCACGCCGCTGAGGAGATTGTCTTCAGTGAATTGACCACTGGGGCGAGTGACGATCTCGACAAGGCCACCGACATGGCACGTCGTATGGTCACTCGGTACGGGATGAGCCGCAAGCTTGGTCCGCGAACCTACGGCAAGCGCGAAGAACTGGTCTTCCTCGGACGTGACATTTCGGAGACGCGGAATTACTCGGACGCCACCGCGCTCGCGATCGACGAGGAAATCAGTGACATCATCGCGCGGGCCCACCGGACGGCTCGTGAACTCATCATGAAGCACCGGACGAAGGTCGATGAGATTGCCAAGAGGCTCATCCACGACGAGACCCTCGATTCGGAAGCCTTCAATGCGATGTTCGACGGTGTGCCGACAGAACCCGTCGAAGTAAGGGCCGACACGTCGTCTGAAAACGGACACTACCCGCCCGAACCAACCGCTATGCTCGGGGAGTCCGCTGCCGGCAGTTCGCGCCCCGCGGTTGCGTGATCAGTCTCTCCGTTTCCAACCCGGCAGCTTTGAAGCTGGGTCGGAAACGCTGCTGGTGAGACGGTTCAGGTACGTTCGTTGCGGAACAGTTCGATGGATGCTCCCGCAGGTCCGCGGAAAAATGCATTCCGGACAGGAACCGCGAAAGGCGTACTCTGGATTGTGACGTCCTTCGGTTCAACGGTGACCGTGGCCCCGTGCGCGGGTGCATTCTCCACCATGACATCCACGTCGTGTGCGCGGATTGCGTAATGCAGGATCGGGCCTTCCGTCGTGGAAGGTGTCGTTCCGCCGGCAAAGACCTCCAGGTAGCTGCTGTTGCCGGTGTCTAGCATGACCGTCCGCTTGTCACCCTCGCCCCACGATACCGTTGGGCTGAACCCAAGTACTTCGGTGGAAAAGTGCACCGCGCCATCAAAGTCAGCTACCCGCACCGCGACGTGGTGGAATCCACCGCCGACGAGAACCCTGTTGGTTCCTGTCTTGCCCACTCCGTCCTGGTGCGTGTCGCTTCGCACGCCCGCATCATGGTAATCGGTGGGCAGACAACGGGTTGCGTCGCTCGCGCCGGGTCTTGGTACGGATTCAGGCATTTGCCAGAGGGGTGGCAACGATGGCGTCGCATGGTGACGCCTGCGCGTCCGCTTGATCAGATTTCCCGCACGCGTCAGACATCAACCACGCGTCGCCATATGCCCGCAAGGCATCCACTACCGGGCACGCCGCGAGGCCCTTTTCCGTAAGCGTGTACTCGACTCGGGGTGGTATCTCGTTGAACATGTGCCTGGTTACCATCCCGCGGGCGAGGAGTTCTCGCAGGCGGTCGGTGAGGACCCGCGGGCTGATCCCGGTTGAAGCCTCGAGCTCGGAGAATCGCCTCGGACCGTTTTCAAGGTCGCGGATGAGCAAGATGGTCCAAACGTCCCCGATGAGTGCCGCGGCGCGCGCAACCCCGCAGAACTGTCCGGATCGCGACGATTGATGCGAAAGCGCTGATTTTGTCGTTTCGCGAGTCATTGCATTTCCGACTGCACGGTACGCCGGGGAGACTTCCCCTCATCCCATTGTAGCACGGTGCGACAGCCGATGCTGTACTATTAGAAAGGAAGTGACGTTGCGCAACGCACCGCCCGGCAAGCTGCGGACGACCTAGCTTGCGAACCATGCCCATATCTTGATCGGAGAATTCAACTATGTCAGGTCCATCAACTTGGAAGATCGATTCCAGCCACACAAATATCGGGTTCGCCGTGCGTCATCTCATGGTGAGCACCGTTCGGGGACGGTTTACTGGCGTTGCCGGCACATTGGTTCTCGACCGCGAACACCCGGCGGACAGCCATATTGACGTCACGGTCGATATCGCGTCGGTCGATACCGACAACGAGATGCGCGACAATCACCTCAGGTCAGGCGACTTCTTCGAGGCTGAGAAGTATCCGCACATGACCTTTGTGAGCACCAATGTCGAAGGCGTCGGTGGTGACCGCTATCACGTCCACGGAAATCTGACGATAAAGGGAGTGACCCATCCGGTTGTTCTCGACGCTGAGGTCACCGGCTTCAATCGGTCCCCCTACGGCTTCAATGTGGTCGGGTTCGAGGCAAAGACAAAGATCAATCGCGGTGATTTCGGCCTCGGATGGAATGCAGCCCTTGAGACTGGCGGTGTCCTCGTGAGCGAGGAAGTGCGCATCACGCTTGATATCGAGGCGCGCGAAGAGACCGCCTAAGTCACCAGCCCGCCATTGCAATGATGGCCCTTTTGACGTTGCCGACCAGAATGCCGGGTGCCTGGGTGGGATTGACCCGGGCATCTTTCTTTTCCATGGAGCCGGTGGAGAACTCAGTCGATTGGTGGATCGGCGGCCCACGCCTCGGCGCCGATCGTTGTTTCCCGCCCATGCCCCGGCAGGACGCGCGTCACCTCGGGTAGTCCCGCCAGTCGGATGAGAGAGGTCCGAAGCGCGCTTGCGTCACTGTCGGGAAGGTCGTACCTGCCAAATGTGCCAGCGAACAAGGTGTCACCACTGAACAGGGTTCCCGACAGGTCGTGGTGAAGGCAGATTGCCCCGCCAGAATGGCCCGGGGTGTGCAGCAC
>CAMDTO010000018.1 GCA_945907765.1 Thermoflexus hugenholtzii JAD2
CGAGTGCGACGGCAACGTCGGTGGCAACCGCGACGGAGACCCCGGGCCCTGGGACACCGAGTGCGACGACCGGGCCGAGCAGCACGTCCACCGCGAGTGCGACGGCAACGTCGGTGGCAACCGCGACGGAGACCCCGGGCCCTGGGACACCGAGTGCGACGACCGGGCCGAGCAGCACGTCGACGGCGAGTGCGACGGCAACGTCGGTGGCAACCGCGACGGAGACCCCGGGAGCCGGGACACCGAGTGCGACGACGGGTCCGAGCAGCACATCCACGGCGAGTGCCACGGCGAGTGCCACGGCGAGTGCGGTGGCGACATCCACATCCGCCGCATCCGCGACGGCAAGTGCGACCGCCACGTCGTTGCCGACGATTACTTTGACACCTAGTTACACGGCTACCAGTACGTCCGTACCCACTGTGACCGCAAGTGCGACAGTCACTGCTTCACCGACGTTGACGCCGACAGCCAGCACCACAGCTTCCGAGACCCCGACCCCGACGGCTAGCAATACAGCAACGTCTACCTCGACGTTGACCCCCACGAACACGGCTACCCAGACGGCGAGCAACACGCCGACCAACACCCCTACCTACACCCTGACACCAAGCAACACGGCAACGTCGACGTCGACCCCCACCTCGACCCCGACGAATACTCCGACCAATACCTCAACCCCAACCCCGACCCCGACCAACACGCCGACAGCCACGCCGACCGTTCCGACGGGTGGCGTCATGACCGGGTTCTCGCCGCAGAGCACCGAGATTGTTCAGAACCGGACCTCATCGGTCACCGTCAGTGTGGTCCTGGGAGAGAGCACCAACTTCAAGCGTGCGACCTTTGACCTGGCCTATGACACGACAGAAATCACGATCATCAGTTGCAATCTCAACAGTTCCATCGTGACGGGGACGTGCACGAATCAAGGGGGTGGCAACTATCTGGTCGACCTGACGACAAGCAGTTCCAGTGGCCAGACCGGGACGGTCATGGTGCTGACCCTGTCATTGAGAGGCTTGGTGGTCGGGACGTCAAATATCACGTTCTCGAACCTGGCCTTTACCAACGCAGCGGGTGCTGCACTGACCGTGAGTACCACCCAGCAGTTGAACCTCACCATCATCGCGCCGACGGCGACACCAACGGCTACCTCCTCGAATACGCCGACGTCGACACCGACGTCGACACCGACGAACACGGCGACGCCGACCGAGACTTCCACGTCGTCGCCGACGCTCACGCCGACCGAAACCTCCACGTCATCACCAACCCCGACGGTAACGAACACGCCAGTCCCGACGGATACGCCGACGGTAACGAGTACGCCAGTCCCGACGGATACGCCGACGGTAACGAACACGCCGACTGAGACCCCGACGTCAGTCGCGACCGTTACGCCGACGGCCTCCGCGACCGCAATCCCTGGTGTGTCAACAGACACCCCGACGGCAACTATCTCGCCCACGACTGCACCTGGTGCAACCGCAACCAGCACGCCTACGACTGTCCCTGGCGCAACCGCAACCAGCACGCCCACGACTGTCCCTAGCGCAACCGCTACTAAGACGCCCACGTCTATACCGAGTGCAACTGCGACCAACACGCCTACTCTGGGGCCTAGCCCGACACCAAGTGAGACGTTCACTCCTTCGAACACCCCGACCGCAACAAACACGCCCACGGTGACTAACACACCGACGATCACGAACACGCCGACGATCACGAACACGCCGACTGAGACGCTGACCCCATCGCTGACGTCGACCAGAACTCCGACGAAGACGGTGACGATTACGCCGACGGTGACCTTGACCAGGACTGAGACCCTCACGCCAACGGTGACCAACACCCCGACGATCACGCCGACACGGACGGCGACCACCGTGCCGCCGACGGCAACGATCACGCTTACCAGGACGCAGACGCCTATCCTGCCCACCAAGACGATCACGCGGACCCGGACGGTCACGCCCACCAAGACGATCACGCCGACAGTGACGAGGACCGTCCTGAAGACCGCCACCAAGACGCGGACGATCACGCCGACGAAGACGATCACCAAGACGCGGACGATCACGCCGACGAAGACGATCACCAAGACGCGGACGATCACGCCGACCATCACGATCACCCGGACGCCCACGATCTCACCGACCATCACGATGACGCGGACGATCACCATGACACCAACCGTCACGATGACCAGGACCATCACCGTGACTCGTACGATCACGCCAACCCGGACAATCACCGTGACGCGGACGATCACGCCGACGAAGACGATCACCAAGACGCGGACGCCAACACGTACGGCGACGCCGACGCCGACACCGTCAGGATCGGCGATGTCAGTGCAGTCGCTGCGTGTTGAGGACGAGTACACCGGGTTCGGGACGATCAACGAGGTTGTTGCGTCACGGATCGTGGTTACTGGCCCGCCGGCGGGAAGTGCGCCGGATCAGGCACCCCTGATGGGTGAGGTGTCGGTCGCCTGGTAGGGCCTCATGAGGCCGACAAATCAGACGCAATGGGCCACCCGTTCAAGGTGGCCCATTTTCTTGTGTCTGGCTGACGTCAGCGACCCAGTGTGTAGCGGATGGCTTGCACCCATCCCGGCACAAGATTCAACCGGGCGGTGGAAATTGCGGTTGCGACGGCTTCGGTGACCCCATCTCCAATCAGGCTGATGCCATGCCCTGGGTACAGGCGTGAGACGGGCAACGCCTGGAGGCTGACCGGCGGACTGAGGCGAAAGAAGGGGTGTGCACCAACGGCGTTGGCAGCGGCGAAGTATCCGGCCGTCCCGAGACTGTCGCCGGTGACGAGGAGGCGGTGTTCGGGCCACCAGATGGCACATTCCTGGAACCATGCCATTGCACCCCGGCCACCGCACGGCACAAGGTGCAGGGGACTGTGAGGGACCTGCCCGGCCACTCGCACCGCCGGTCCGCCCTTTGGCGCGGCGATGAGGTTTCCCGGAACGTAGAGGGGCACGTCGTAGCGTTCGGCGAACCAGATGGCGTCGCGGTCGTGGAAGCCGAGCGTGAGGATTACCCCGGCAATTGTTCCGAGGGTCTCGATTTCGGCGTCGATTCCGGTGGTGTAGACCGGATCAACCACCCATACGCGTCCGTCATGCACGAGTGCCGTTGATGAGCGACGCATGAACTCATTCGGATAGGCGATCCATCCGAAACCACCGCTGAACCGCCCATGGATCAGGGCAGTCATGGGGTAGGGATGCGAAGCGTTTCCGGGAGACAAGGTCTGGTTCATCATCTGGCTTTCCGAGGCAATCTGGCTGTCAGGAAAGTGTAGAAGGTACCACTGTGCGTGCGGTAAGCGTGCTGCGCGCGGCACGGAACAGCGGTGTTTCCGAGTGGCATACCCGGCGGATCAGTGACCGGCGGGTGTGGTCTCACGCTGGCCGGCATTGTCTTGTACTGCGTCGCTGCCAGACGGCCGGACAGTAGCGAGTGCCCGGTCCTCCTCGCGATGGCGATAGGCGTCCGGACGGGCGCCGAAGTCGGCGAGGACATCGTGGAGTTCCTCAGCAGATCTGGCGCGGGACAGGGCGCGACGGGCCTCGTTGGCACCGGGTGTGCCCCAGACATACCACATGACGTGAGGGAGCAGGTGCCCGAGGGCGCGTCCACTGGCAAGGCCATGGATGGTGGCTTCGGCGCGACGGGCATGGGAAGGATCGCGCGCGACGCACGCCGCTTCGTAGGCGATCTGTCGGGAGATGTGGTCGAGGCCGAGGGCGATCCGGGATGCGGTGTCCGGGTCTGGGGGAACCGGTTGCCCGGCCATTGCGGCGGCGATCTGCCCGAAGATCCATGGACGCCCACGCGCGGCGCGACCAATCGCGACACCGGACACGCCCGACGTGCGCAGTCGGTGCATGACATCTGCGGGCGTCTGGATGTCGCCATTGCCGATCACTGGCACGGAGACCGCCGCGGCAACGGCGGCAATGGTGTCCCAACAGGCAAGGCCCTCATAGCGCTGCTGTCGCGTCCGGCCGTGGACGGTGATCATGCGTGCACCGGTGTCGACAAGCCGCTTTGCGAGCGAAACGGCAACTCCCGATTGCTTGTGCGCATCGTCCCACCCCACGCGAATCTTGACGGTGGTGGGCGTTGGAGCGATTTCCTCGGCAATGCCCCGCACAATGGCAATGGCACGGTCTGGGTCGCGCAGGAGCGATGAACCACCCTGTCCTGCGGTGACCTTTGGGGCAGGGCATCCCATGTTGATATCCAGGACATCAGGGGCTGCGTGGGACATGACGAAGGCCGCAGCGCGACGCATCGTGTCGGGGTCGGACCCGAAAATCTGCACACCGGCTGGGCGCGCATCAAGGCTGAGGTCGATCAGGTCCACCTGTGCCTGGATGCCCCGGAGGAGAGCCTCGTCACGCGAGAACTCGGTGGTGGCATATCCGGCACCCGCCTCACGGCACAACTGCCGGAAGACCGCATCGCTGACCCCTGCCATTGGGGCAAGGAAGACCGGGTGTCCAATCACGACACCATTGCCAAGGTTGATGGATGCGTGTGGGGCGGTTGTCATCTTGATGCCGGAGACGCCTGCGGTGGAACGCCGGGTGCAAGCGACCTGGACGTGACGGGAGAGACTACCACCCGTCGCCGGCAAGCCATCCCCGGATGACCTTGGCAACCCCGTCATCATTGTGGTGCGGTGCCGTGCGCGTGGCGACGGCGTGGACGCGCGGATGGGCATTTGCCATGGCGTATCCGGCGCCCACGAAGGCGATCAGGTCGCGATCGTTGCGTCCGTCACCAAACCCGGCGGTGTCGGCGGGTGCAATGCCCAGTTCGGCACAGACATATGCGGCGGCCACGGCCTTGTTGATGCCCAAGGGATTGATGTCCCGTCCCTCGATCAGGGATCGTGGACGTCCGATCATTGCCCCGATACTGCTCGTCCACTGTTCACACCGGGCACCGAAGTACAGGGAGTCGTGGACGTTGGCATCCAGCGGACGCAAAGCCCGACTGGTCCCGATGACCCAGCAACTGAGGGTCGCCGGTGCATCGCTTTCGGGCAGGTTGGCGATTGCGCGCGTGCGCCGGGTTTCCCACCCGATGGGTAGGTGACGAAGGGGTACGTTGCGACGGTCGGTCGTGGTACCGGCAGGTGGTCCCCAGATGAATGGTTCCAGTTCGGGTCGGATGCGCCCGACCGAATAGACCTTGTTGGTGCCGGCGCTGTCGATGGCTTCGAAGATCGTCCAAAAGGTCGGACCACTGACGGTGACGGCGGCGTGCACGGCAGCATGAGGCACTGACGTGCGCCGGACAAGTTGGCCGGCAGGGTTCCAGATGGCGGCCCCATTGTGGGTGATCGTCCAGACTGCCGAGACGCCGGCATCGCACAGGGCATCAGCGACAGCCTGGGTTCGCGCGGTGAAACCACCGGTGGCAAGGATGATGGTGGTACCGCTCCGGGAGAGGTCTACCAACGCGTTGGCGGTTTCCCGACGCAGGTGTGATCCGGTGGCCAGCAGGGTGCCATCGAGGTCGAAGAAGACGGCACGCGGACGTCCTGGATGCCGTCGGGCGGTCGCGGGTTCGGCTGGAGTGGGGGCAGTGGCGATCATGACTGCTCAACAGTACCGGAGTTCCGCTCAGTCGCCCGCACTTGACGGGTTGGTACGGTTCGCGTGCGGTCCGCCACGGTGGACCCATGAGCGGAACGAGCGAGGTTGCAACGATGTCGGTTGGTCCCGGGGTGATGGCGATCCGTCCGGTGGTGCTGTTTGCTCTGGATGGGACGCTCCTGGAGTCGTTCGGGTCAATCGGGGACATGATCGACGCGATGCTGGCTGATGCCGGTCACGTACCGTGCGACCGGGTGGCCCTGCGCAGGATGATCGGGGCGCCATTGGATGAGGTGATCCGGCAGGCGTGGACCGGGCCGGATGAGGTTCTCGACGCCACGCGCATGGAGTGGGCAATCGCAACCTACCGTTCGCATCAGTTACGGGGGCACGCACCGTCATTCTTCGCCGGTGCGAGTGAGTTGCTTGGTGCATTGCACGGTGCCGGACGCCGGATGGCGGTGGTCACGACCAAGGGGGCAGCGGCCGCGAACCGGGCACTGGCGGATGGCGGGTGCCTGGGCTACTTCGATGCGGTCATCGGTGGCGACATGGTGCCGCACATGAAGCCCCATCCGGCCCCGGCCCAGATGGCCCTGCGACGGCTGGAGAGGTCTCCCGGCGATGCCGTGGTGGTTGGGGATACCTCCCACGACATGCACATGGCCGTGGCGGCCGGATGCCTGGGGATAGGAGTGACGTGGGGTGCGCACGAGGCGTCGCAACTGCGCGAGGCGGGTGCGAGTGCCGTGGTCGACACGATGGTGTCGTTACGCGCCCTCTTGATGGGTGCCTGAACCGGGTGGGACGGCACGGGACCGTTCCCACCCGGTGTGGTCTGCGGAGGACCCTCAGGCAGCTTCCTCGCCGGTGTGGCGGTTGTGGATCTGCCGTGCGAGGATGGCGGCGCCAATGACGCCGGCATCGTCTCCAAGGGCGGACTGCACGATCCGGAGTGGTCCGGTCGTGGCCGCGAACGGCTGGTTCCGGACAAACGCGGTGATGAGATCGATGTAGGGTGCGCCGAGGGCTTCGACGACGCCTCCCCCCAGGACGACGAGTTCGGGATTGAGGAGGTTCGCGACACTGGCGATGCCGACGGCAAGGTAGCGGGCAGTCCGTTCGAGAACGGCGAGGACAAGCGGATCACCCAGAGAGGCGGCCTCGGCGATGTCACTGCTCTTGGCCTTGAGGATGTTCTTGCCGACGATGCGCGTGAGACGCGTCTTGTGACCGGTGCGGACCAGCATGTGGAGGCGCTTCACGATGGCGGTGCGGCTGCAGTAGGCCTCGAGGTGCCCGCGCCCACCGCAACCGCAGGGGGCACCCCCGACCTTGACGGTGATGTGGCCGATTTCCCCGGCATAACTGTCGGCACCGGTGTAGATCTGGCCATTGATGATGATGGCGCCGCCGACGCCGGTTCCGGGCCAGATGGCGACCATGTTGCGGGCCCCCTGTCCGGCACCGGCGCCGTGTTCGGCGATGACCGCAACGCGCACGTCATTGTCCACGGCGACCGGGATCCCCAACCGTGACGAGAGTTCATCCCGCAGGGGCATGAGGTCCCATCCGGGGATGTTCGGGGTCACGTGGACAATGCCGGTGTCCGGATTGACCGGGCCGGGCACGCCGGTCCCCACGGCAGTGATCTGGGAGAGGCTGAGGCCGGCAACACCGGCCGCTTCGCGCACGGCGGCGGCCATGCGGTCGATGACATCGAGGCCACCGACACTGCCGGTGAGGACCTTGGACCGGCTGACGATGGTCCCGTCGGGCGCGAAGATCGCGGCGAGAACCTTGGTACCCCCGAGGTCGATGCCGGCGACGTATCCCTCGCCAACAAGTGCCGGTGAGGCCGCACGGGTGTGCACCTCGGTGTGGGCCTCCATCGGATGTTCGTCATCTGGGATCACCTCGGCCTCATGGCCTTCGTGATCGGCGTTGGCGGAATGTGCGTCTTCATTGTGCGCATCGGTGATCGCCGTGTCGGTCATGCTGATCTCCCCCGGGGGCAAGTCTCTGGCACCGGATACTCGCAGTATAGCCATGGATTGAACACCCGATTTCGTCGGGTCTGACCACGAACCGGCTGCCCATTGAAGCACTGGGGCAGATCAGGTTTCGACGTATGCGGTAGTCGGGTATGGGCGGTTGTCCCTCCGGGATGGGAATCCGGTCACGCAGGGCTGTGCGGGGGTGCGCCGAAGACGTCAAGCCACAGGCCAACCGCGGCCCGCGCGTGGTCGCTACCGAACAGGTCGATCCCGAGCCTGGCACCGACACGGATGAGGGCGTCCGCGACGAGCGCGCGGCGTGGCCCGTGGCGGTTTGCCTGCCACGCCTCGGCGGTGCCTGCCTCGATGTCGAGGGCCGTGGTAAGGGTGTCTGCCAGGACGGTCCGGGCGAGGTCACCCTGGCGCGCCGGGGTGACAACCGTGGCGGCGGGTGGCCGGAATGGGTACCGATGCGCGGGACCGACAAACTCGACGTCAAGATGCTGCACGTCAAGGACGGTCTGACGGTAGGTCACGACATTCGACAGCAAGGGGAATCGTCCCTCACCGGCGCTGCCAGTCAGGCTGTCACCACCCAGGAGGGCGCGTGCGCGTGGCACGTAGAAACTGCACGATCCGGGGGTATGGCCCGGGGTATGGACGACGTGGATGGTCTGCCCACCCCCGAGGTCGATGACGTCACCCCCGGCATGGGTGCGGTCCGGGATCGGGAAGTATGCCGGTGCATCGGCGAGTTCGGCGAGTTGCTGGGTGTGGGACGCCATGGCGGCGGCGTCGATATCTCCGGCGGCGAGGCGTCGCTTGTGCCAGAACTCGAGGAGGCTGGTCTGGTGGCGCAGGAAGATGTCGGCAGCGTGGAGGGAGATGGGGGCGTTGGGGGCGTGACGCTTGAGGTCGGCATTGCCCCACGCATGGTCGACATGCCCGTGCGTATTCAGGACAAGATCGATGTCTTCGATGCGCCGGCCGAGTTTGGCGAGGGCGGGGGCAATCGCCTGCGTGGGGGAATCGGTGGTGCCGGTGTCGATCAGGGCACGGCGGGTGCCCTCGACGAGATAGCACGCCATGAGGGCATTCTGGCCGTACCAGATCTCAAGCATCGCAACACCATCGGCAACCCACTCGGCGCGGGAGACCCATTGGGTGCGTTCAGGCGTGGCATTCGCGGTCATGGGCCTCTCCTTGGCGTGATCTTGACAATGCGGCGTGCATCGTACTCCAGAGACCGATGGCCGGACGCCGGTGGCATGGGTCCCCCGTACGATTGACGGCGAGATGCCTGCTTCCTGCCGGAGAACCGGATGACCCTGCTTGGAACAGGCCAAGTTTCCGGGGCGGGTGCCCGCCTGCGTGAGGCATTCGACCTCGACCGCAACAACCGGCTCATGGCACTGGCGAACATGCTGTGGGGTGCCGGAACGGGCGTGTACCTGCCCATCTGGCCGCTTCATCTGGAGAGGCTCGGTGCGGAACCGGCAGTCGTGGGACTGCTGCTCGGGATGTCGAGTGCGCTGAGCATCCTGGTGTCCATCCCGGCGGCCTCGATGGCGACGCGTCTGGGTTGGAAGCGGACACTGGTGGTGGGGTGGGGGCTTGGGCCGGTCGGGACGCTGCTCTACGCCATGGCTGACCGCTGGGAAGGGGTCATTCCCGGGATCATCTCCATGGCACTGGTTTCGCTGTGCGGACCGGCCTACCTGGCGTACATCGGTGGGGCGGCGGGTGGGCGCAACCTGCCCCGGGTCTTTGGCGTGATGGGCGCATCGGTGACGGTCGGGACGGTGCTGACATCGCCGATCGGGGGGGTGGTCGCCGACGGGTACGGGATGCGCTGGGTGCTGGTGCTTTCGACGCTGTTCTACACGGCGTCGTTCATGTGCGTGTGGTGGCTTGATGACCTTGGTCATCGCGAGCGTGCCAGTCCCGTCGGCAGTCATGCGTCAGTCCCGGATGTGCCTCCGGAAGGTTTGCCGGTCGCCGTGATCCGTGCGCAGACCGGGTACATGGCGCTGCTCCGGGAACGCTCGCTATGGCGTCCGGCAGCCGGATTGCTGGCGATGATCGCCGCTGCGCAGGTTGGCCTGGTTCTTGCCCCGGCATGGCTTGCGGATGCCCACGGCTATACGCGTTCGCACATCGGTGTGCTGGGGAGCCTTGATGCGCTGGGGGCGATCACGCTGAACGTGGTGCTTGGTCAGGTGGCTTCGCGTCGTGGGACCACGATGGCGCTTGTGCTTGGGGCGGGATTGACGGTGCTTGGGCACGTCGCGTTGCTGGAAGCATCCTGGTGGCCGGTCGGGGCGATGGCATACCTGCTTCGCAGCGGGGCAGGGACGTTCCACTGGATCGGGACAGGTGCGGTCGGAGCGATCCTGCGGGGGTTGCCCGGTTCGTCGACTGGGCGCACCGAACGTGGGTTCGCCCTCTACTACATGGCCGAAGGGGCGGTGCTGGCGACATCGACGATGCTGGCGGGCTTGGTCTATGGGTGGTGGTCGCCGGGACCATTCATCGTCTCGATAGTGGGCCTTTCGTTGCTCATGGCACTCGCGCTGGTGGCACGCACCGGTTGGTGGACCGGCCGCTACCCTTCTGGCCGGGAACGGCCATCCGCAATGGCATGCATTGGAGACATCAGATGAGCGCACCGACACACACGGGACGTCTCGCAGGCAAGGTCGCGGTAGTGACCGGCGGGGCACAGGGGATTGGCCGGGGGATCGTGAAGCGGTTCGTCGAGGAGGGTGCACGCGTCCTCATGACCGACATCCAGGTGGAGAAGGGAGAGGCGACCGCAAGCGCGATTGCCGCCGAGGCGCCGGATGGTGCCGGGGTGACGTTCATGCGGGCCGACATCCTGCAACCGGCCGACATCCAGGCAATGGTGGAGCACGCGGTTGCCACGTATGGGCGCCTGGACATCCTGGTGAACAATGCCTACTGGAATGCCGGCGGAACCGCGGTGTCGATTGATCTGGAGGACTGGAACAAGGCGCAGGCGGCGATGGTGACGGCGCCGATGCTGGGGGCGAAGTACGCGGTCCCGCACATGGTGGCGACCGGTGGCGGCAGTGTGATCACGATCTCATCCGTCCATGGCCTGTTGGCGGCGGCGAATGGCGTGGCCTATGAGACGGCGAAGGGTGCCCTGATCCTGCTTACGAAGGCGATGGCGGTGGACTTCGGGCCGCAGAACGTGCGGGTGAATGCGATCTGCCCCGGCTACATCAGCCACGACGCCCAGGACCGCGAGTGGCAGTCTGACGCATTCGCACGCGGATTGCAGGAGATGAACTATCCGCTGCGCCGGTGGGGATCGCCCCTGGACATCGCGAATGGGGCGCTGTACCTGGCGTCCGATGAGTCGCAGTTCGTCACGGGCCATGCCCTGGTGATCGATGGCGGAATGACGGTGCAGTTGCAGGACAGCCATTCCGGACGGGTCACCGAGTTCGTGCGAGGGTTCCCTGACGGCAAGTGAGGCGCATTCCACCCCCGGTGTGACGGTGACTGTCACACCGGGGTCCCAGGCGTACCTAGGTGGGAAGGAGCAAATGCGCCGGATGCAGGCCTGACAGGCCCCGGGATCAGCGCAGGAAACGTCCGCCGTCGACGACGATCACCTCTCCGGTAATCCACGGAGCGGTGGCCAGGTATTCGACGGCGCCGCCGACATCATCGGGGGATCCGTTGCGTCCCAGGGGGGTCCGCTCGCGTGAGGCGGCCGTGGCGGCGTCACGGCCGGCGTGCCATCTGGTCTCGATGTGGCCCGGGGCAACGGCGTTGACCCGGATCCCTGACGGTCCGAGGGCAACGGCAAGCGACTGCGTGAGGGAAACCATGGCGGCCTTGCTGGCGTTGTAGGCCAGGTTGCTGCCAACCGGGCGCAGGGCCGAGATGGAGGCGACGTTGACGATGGCGCCACCGCCAACGGCACGCAGGTGAGGGGCAACGGCGCGGGAGGCAAAGAAGGCGGACTTGACGTTCAGGCCGAGAATGCGATCCCAGACCTCATTGGTGAGGGCGTCAAGGTCGGCATAGTCGGTCACAAATACGGTGGTGCCGGCGTTATTCACCAGGACGTCGATGCGACCCCAGTGGGCGACCGTCTCGGCAACGAGGCGGTCAATCTCGGCGGGATCAGCGACATCGGCCTTGATGGCCCACCCTTCACCGCCGGCGGCAGTGCAGTCGGCGGCCGTCGCCTGGGCATCATCGTGGGAACGGGAGTAGTTGATCGCGACCCGCATGCCGCGGGCGGCCAGGGCAAGGGCGCTGGATCGGCCGATGCCGGTGCCTGCGCCGGTGATGAGTGCGACCTTGCCGTGATGAGGTCTGGGTTCAGGTGTGGTCATGGGCCGTCATCCTCTCGATGGGGGCGATGGGATCGGTGGAACGGACAGTCGCCGCGCGAGTGTGTCATGCCAGTCCTGCAAGTCGTCACGTCATTGTCACGACTCTGGGTATCGGGCAGGGTTACAGTGGAATAGGGTCGTATCCGGGAGCGTAAGCAGGATAAGGCCCGGGCACGGATGGTGGACTGATGGTGGGGAAACGGCCACAGTGTGGTGTTGTGTGTGCAGTGAGGCACCAAGGACGTGGGGCGGCGCAATGCGCGTCGGTCCCGAACTGAGGATCGAAGAAAAATGTCTGCAAAGACTGTCGCCAGCAAGTCTTCGGGGCGCAAGCCACGTGCTACCAAGGCCGGTTCGCGCCGGGCGCTCGTGAGTGTCCCGTTGATACCGGGCAGTTCCTATCCCATGCCCACGATCGCAGGGTTCGAGGATCTCTTCGACCGTGGTCGCGAGGTCGGGTATGTCCTGATGCACGACATCGAGGATTTGTACGAGGAAGAGAATGAAGTCCTCGATACCGGCAAGCTGGCAATGGTGCGCCAGTTCCTCGAGTCTAGCAATATTGATTTGCTTGACAGCGATTCCGAGATCCGTCGGCCAGATGATGAGGTGGATGCAACCGAACGTGCCGATTCGGACGGTGGTTCGATCCAGGCCGACCCGGTCTGGCAGTACCTCAAGGATATCCATGACATCCCGTTGCTCACCGCTGCCCAGGAAGTTGACCTGGCACAGCGGATCGAGTCTGGTGACGAGACCGCCCGGCAGCAGTTCACACTCAGCAACCTGCGTCTGGTTGTCAGCATCGCCAAGCGATACGTGGGACGGGGCCTGTCGCTGATCGACCTGATCCAGGAAGGCAACATCGGCCTGATGCGCGCCGTCCAGAAGTTCGACTGGCGCCGGGGCTACAAGTTCTCGACGTACGCGACGTGGTGGATCCGGCAGGCGATCACGCGTGCGATTGCGGACAAGGGCCGGACGATCCGGTTGCCGGTCCACGTTTCCGAGGCGCTGACGAAGCTCAATGGTGTGCAGCAGCGGCTGACTCAGGAACTCGGGCGCGAACCGACCGATGAGGAAGTTGCCGACGAACTCGGGCTTGATGTCGTGCGCATCCGTGAGACCCGTCTGGCCTCGCGGTTGCCGAGTTCGATCGACCAGCCAATGGGTGATGACGAGGACGCGAGTGTCGGTGACTTCGTGATGGACCGGACTGAGCCCGGCCCTGAGGGTGTCACGCACGAGCGAATGTTGCGCCAGGAAGCGGAACGCACCCTTGACACCGTCCTGAACCAACGCGAGAAGATGGTCCTCGAGATGCGGTACGGGCTTGGAGACCGCGAGGTCTTCGCCTTGGAGAAGATTGGCGAGAAGCTCAACCTCACCCGGGAACGTGTCCGCCAGATTGAGGCGCAAGCGCTGCGGAAGTTGCGGGACCCGGAGATCAGCCGGAAGTTGCGCGAGTACCTGACAGCCTGATGACCGGAGTTTAGCGATGAACAACCGGGACGCTCACCCCTGTTCAGGAGGTGGGCGTCTTGCTTTGTCCCTGGGCGATCGGGCCGGTAATGCGCCCGAGGGCCGTGACCAGATCGGCCGGGATGACCCACTTCTGGGCCGGGCCGGTGGCAATTGCGCGGATGGTTTCCAGGTATTGCAAACTGATGGTGTTCGCATCGGCACGCTTGGCGGTTGCGAAGAGGGTCTGCAGGGCGGTCGCGAAGCCCTCGGCACGCAGGGTTGCGGCCTCGCGCTCGCCAGTTGCACGCAGGATCGAGGCTTCCTTCTCACCTTCGGCGACGAGGATGGATGCCTGTTGCTGTCCTTCGGCCTCGAGAACCTGGGCACGGCGCTGGCGTTCGGCGGTCATCTGCCGGTTCATGGCCGCGAGGATCTCCTGCGGAGGCACGATCTCGCGGATCTCGACGCTGGTGATCCTAACGCCCCACCGTTCGGTGACCTCGTCCAATTTGGCGCGTAGGCGTTCGTTGATCTCCTCGCGACGGGCCAGGACATCATCAAGGAGGATGTCGCCAATGACGGCACGCAGGGTGGTCGTGGCAAGACCTTGGGCAGCACCAGCGAAGTTGCGGACCTGCACGACGGTCAGGACGGCATCCGTCACCTTGGTATAGATCAGGAAGTCGATGTCGATGGGGGCGTTGTCGCGCGTGATGCAGGTCTGATGCGGGACTTCGATGAACTGCTCGCGGAGGTCAATTTCGGTGGCGGTGTCCAGGAAGGGGACCAGAAGGACGAGACCTGGTCCGCGCTGTCCGACACTCCGGCCAAGCCGGAAGACGACCAGGCGCTTGTATTCGTCAACGATCCGCGCCGATCTGATGATGACGTAGGCGACGACGACAAGCGCAAGTCCGAGAATGACGGTGACAACAGTTGAAGCGGCATCTGCCATGTGGGCATCCTAGCACGTCAGAGATACCGCTGCATCGGGGGTTATGCCGAGGTAACGGTACGGCGCCCTAGACTTGGGCGGGGGCCCGGATGGTCCCGGATGGTGGATCGGCATGACGTATGAGGAAGTCCCGGGCGCGGCGCCGAGTGTGCCCCCGGGAACCGGACCCTGGGCCCGCGTCCGACACTGGCTTCAGGTCATCGAGGCACCGGTGGTGTGGTCGGCGTTGGCGATCGGCGTTTCCACGCTGGGCTGGGCTGGTCTCAACATGATCGAGACGCCGTATGCGCTGGAGCGTCCTGGCCCGGTCGTCGATGTGCAGGCGGTCATCGAGCCGGCACCACGGCTGCGTCACGGGGCGCTCTACCTGACCACGGTCATGCTGACACCGGCGCACGCGCGTGAATGGGTGATCTCGTACTTCGACCCCAGGTCCTTGATGGTTCCGCGTGACGAACTGCAACCGCGCACCCTGACCCCATCACAGTACGCGCGCATGACGACGCAGATGATGGATGAGAGCAAGACGGTTGCCAAGGTGGTGGCACTGCGGGCGGCGGGATATACGGTGGCGATCAGTGGGCAGGGGGCACAGGTACAGGACCTGCTGCAAGGAAGCCTGGCGAGCGGGCACCTGATGGCGGGGGATATCGTGGTCAAGGTCGGGGATACCCCGATCCAGACGGCCACTGACCTGGTTGCGGCGACTGCTGCCTACCAACCGGGCGATTCGATGCCGGTGACCGTCCGCCGGGGCGCCGGGACCCAGGAGGTGAAGGTGCCCCTTGGTGCGTATCCGGACAATCCGAAGCGTGCCCGCATCGGCATCGCGGTGCTCACGCACGTCTTCGCCTTTGAGACGCCGGTGGCCGTGACCATCAAGACGGATGACATCGGGGGTTCGAGTGCCGGCCTGATGTTCTCGCTGGGGATCTACCAGGGGATCACCGGGACCGACCTGACTGGCGGACACCGGGTTGCGGGCACGGGCACGCTGACCATCGAAGGCAAGGTGGGTGGGGTCTCGGGTGTGCGGATGAAGGTCTTTGGTGCGGAAGCGGCGGGTGCCGAACTCTTCCTGGTGCCCACGGAAAACCTTGCCGAGGCACAGGCGGCGTCCACGAAGGTTCGTGTCGAGGCGGTTGCGGCCTTTGATGACGCCCTGCGGGTGGTGCGCGCCTTCGCGGCCGGGTAGTCGTGGTTGCAGGTCCCGTCAGTTGCCCTGACGGAAGATGGTTGCCAGTACCCACGCCGAAATCGCGCTGACCCCAAGGACGCCGACCATCGTCGCCATGAGGCGGCCGATACCGGGGCGTTTGACGGGCGCGTCACCCGGCATCAGGACACGGGCCATGAAGGCCCGGGTCGGTGCATCGTTGGTGATGGGCAGGCGTGGACGTGGCTTGACCGGGAAGAGACGGCTTTCAATCGTGGCAAGGGTCTTGAGGAACGTCACGATCACCACGCAGGTGACAAGCCACCAGCCGGTGACGGTGGCGATTGCCCACGAGGAATCGGCGGGCAAGGCGGCGAGAAGGGTGTCAAAGACGGTCATGGGCGCGTTGTAGTGGTGGACGGGACGACCCGCCCGGACGAACGATACCGGTCAGGTGGCTGGTGGTGGATCCGGATGGACCAAGGTTCCAGAACAATCCACGTCTCCGGATCCGCGAATGGGTCCGGGGCCTCGAAAGAGAACGCCAATGTCGACACAGATCCCGGTTGGCCCGCCACCGCAGGTCATCATCCTGGCCGGTGGCAAGGGTGAACGCTTGCGCCCCTACACCGATGACCGTCCCAAGCCGATGGTGCCAATCCTGGAAAAGCCCATCCTCGAGTATCAGGTCCGCTGGTTCGCTAGCCAGGGGGTCCGGCGGATTGCGATCTCGTGTGGCTACCTTGCGGACGTGATCCAGGAGTATTTTGGTGATGGGCGGAAGTTCGGTGTCGAGATCCGCTATGCGATCGAAGCCGATCCGCTGGGCCGCGGGGGTGGGATCAAGCTGGCGTGGAACGAACTTGAGGACACCGGCGGACCAGTGATCGCGACGAACGGCGACATCGTGACGGCATTCCCACTGGCGCCGATGCTCCAGGCGCACTCCCAGACCGGTGCCAAGGCGACGGTGCTGGTTGTTCCCTTCAAGAGTGTGGTGGGGATCGTCGACATCGAGGAGGACGGGCGTGTTTCCGGGTTCCGGTCGGAACCGGTGCTTCCGTACTGGGTGAACGGTGGGGTCTACGTGTTTGATCCCGTGGTGCGGGCCATGCTTCCGGACAAGGGTGACCACGAGGAGAGTACGTTCCCGGATCTGGCGCGTACCGGCCACCTGCGCGTGTTCAAGACCGCGGCGTTCTGGCGGGCGGTTGACACGGTCAAGGACATGTCCGTCGTGCGCGACTACCTGACCGGACGCCTGCTTGACAGTTTCCTGGGGAGTTGATGGCCGCGGGGACTGAACGCGATTGAGACACCGGGATGGGGTCTTGACTCGGTCCCCCGGTGTCGGTTCGCGAGCAGTTCCTTATACTGCGCATCATCATGCTTCAGATTCTTGTGTTCGTCTCCGGTATGACCGTCCTGGGGTGCGAGCTGACGGCGTCTCGATTGCTCGCCCCGTATTTCGGGACATCGCTATTCATCTGGGCGAATGTGATCGGCCTGATCCTTCTCTACCTGACCGCTGGCTACTGGTTGGGTGGGCTGCTGTCCGACCGGGTGCCGGTGCGGGCCGCCCTCTATCACGTATGCGCCGTTGCCGCGATATTCATCGGGGTGGTGCCGTACCTCGCCAAGCCGATCCTCTATTTCTCCAGCCTCGGTTTCGCCTCGGTCTCGCTCGGCATGTTCTGGGGATCACTCCTTGGAGTGGTCGGCTTGTTCCTCATTCCGCTGACCTTGCTCGGCTGCGTCTCGCCGTGGACCGTCCGTCTCGCGGTGGTTGATGTGGCTGGCGCGGGAAAGACGGCGGGCCGCCTCTACGCCATTTCCACCTTGGGAAGCCTGGTGGGTGCATACCTCCCGGTACTGTTCCTGATCCCGACGGTGGGGACCGACCGGACCTTCGTGCTGCTTTCGGCGCTCCTGCTGATCACCAGTCTTGTTGGATTGGCCCAGGAACGGCGGGCCGGGATCACCGGGGAAGGCCCTTGGGTGGTGCCAATCCGCGATTGGACGCCCCGGCTCTTCGTGGCCTACATCGTCTGCCTGGCGGCGATCCTTGGCATGGGCGTGCTGCCACGGGGCATTGTGCGGGCGCAACCCTATGGCCAACTGCTCTGGGAGGGCGAGTCTGCCTACAACTACATCCAGGTGGTGAAGCAGGGAACGCGCACGGACCTGGTGCTGAACGAGGGACACGCGATCCACTCCATCTATGACCCCACGGCGTTCCTGACCGGTGGCCCGTGGGACTACTTCATGGTGGCGCCCTACTTCTCACCGGCGACGGCCATGAAGGACGTTGACAGTTTCCTGCTACTTGGCAGTGCTGCCGGGACGACGCCACGGCAGATGACACAGGTCTATGGACCGATCCCCATCGATGGCGTGGAGATTGATCCGGGGATCATCGATGTCGGCAGGCAGTACTTCGGGATGACGATGCCGAACCTGACGGCAATCCCCCAGGACGGCCGCTACTTCCTGCGGAATACGCCGAAGCGGTACCGCATGATCGGGGTGGATGCGTACCGGCAGCCGTACATCCCCTTTCACATGGTGACCAGGGAGTTCTTCACCGAGATCCGGGAGCACCTCAAGCCCGGTGGCGTCGCGGTGATCAACGTGGGGCGGACGCAGACCGACTACCGGCTGGTGAACGTGCTGGCAAGCACGATGCGCGATGTTTACCCGACGGTCTTCGTGATCAACATCCCGAAGGCAATCAACAGCATCGTCGTCGGGACGCGTGAGCCCGGTTCGCTTGACGCATTCCGCGCGAACATTGCGGCCTTGGACCGCCCTGAACTGCGTGAGGTCGGGGCACTCGCATCAGCAACCATGTGCGAATACGTCGCTCCTGGTCAGACATCCGTATCCGGCGGGGAACCCTGCGCATTCGCGAAATCATTGCCGAGACAGGTTTTCACGGACGACCTCGCTCCAGTGGAACAGGTTGTCGACCAGATCCTCCTGGGGTACATCCAGGAACACAACTAGGCGTTCCGTGGTTCCGGCCACCCATGCCGCCGGACTGTCCGGGTGCCCGACTACACGTGCCTCCGTGCGCCCTTGGGTGCAAGGTGGGTTGCGCCCCTCAGGGAGGGACCAGCGCTGAGTGATTTGCGGCCGGCAATCTTTGGGAGCCGGCTGAACCTGTTGCTGCTATTCCTGCCCATCGCGGTTGCGCTTGAGATGGTGCACGCCGGTGATGTATGGATGTTTGCGGCATCGTCCCTGTCGATCATTCCCCTTGCGGGCCTGATCGGGCATCCCACATAGGATCTGGCCCGGCGGGTTGGGCCGGGAATTGGCGGGTTGCTGAACGCGCCGTTTGGCAATGGCGCTGAGCTGCTGATCGCGGGATTTGCCCTGTCGGCTGGCCTGACGGATGTCGTCAAGGCTTCCGTGGCGGGTTCCATCCTGGGAAACACCCTGCTTGTCCTCGGGGCCGCTATGTTTGCCGGGGGCATCGGACGGACATCACAGAAGTTCAGCGCGACCGGGGCGAGTGCGAAGTCGCTGATGCTGTTCATCGCGGTTGCCGGTCTGGTCATGCCGGCGGTCTACGACATGACGATCCTTGGTGACCTGCGGTCGAGCAACCTTGCGCTTGACGAACTGGGCCTGGCGACCTCGCTGGTGTTGCTTGGGTGGTATGTGGCGGGTCTGATCTTTTCCTTGCGCACCCACGCCGATGTCTTCAGTGAGCCGGAACTTGCCGATGCGGGCGACACCGGTGAGGAATCGCACGGCATGTCGACGACTGCGGCGGTGCTGCTGCTGTTGCTGGCGACGGTCCTGACGGCGATCGGCGCCGAGATCCTGGTTGGTGCGGTCGGGGGCGCGGCGCGGGCGATGGGGATGACCGACCTCTTTGTGGGGTTCATCGTCGTTGCCGTGGTGGGAAATGCTGCCGAACATTTCTCGGCAGTGGTCTTCGCCCGCCGTGGCCAGATGCAACTGGCGATCAACATCGCAAAGGATTCCAGTCTCCAGAGTGCCCTGCTGGCAGCGCCCGTACTGGTCCTGTTCTCGTGGGTCCTTGGCACCCCGATGAATCTGGTATTCCATCCATTCGAACTCCTCGGGCTGGCATTGGCAGTGTTCGCAGTGACGTTCGTGTCACTGGATGGCGAGTCAAACTGGTACGAGGGATTGCTGGTGCTGGCCCTGCGGGTGATCGTTGCGCTGGCGACCTACTTCGTGCCGGCGTAGGCAAACGCGAACGGCACCCGTCGAACCGGCTACCTGATGGGACCGGTTCGACCGTTGCAGTCTGGCCGAGGTCGGACTATCCTCTACTGGGATGCAAACCATGACGTGCGGTCAGGCTTGCATCCGGCGTACGGAAATGACGAACGTGACGAACGGGTCAGGAAGCGACGGCGGTGTCTCTAGTTGCGCCCGTCCACGTCCTGAATGTCGCCCAGACCGTGGGTGCACCCGTCCACGGGCGTGCCGGTGAGTACATCGGGCGCCTGCACGATGTGGTCGCCCGTGTCCTTGAGGCTGGCGACGAGCTGTTCCCACCGCTGACCGGTCTGGTCATCCGCATGGGCGGATTGCGTACCCATTCGGTCTTTGTTCCGTGGATGTCGGTGCGCGAGTTCGGCCCGACTGGCGTCACCCTGGCAAGTTCGCGGCTGGACCTGCGTCCATTCACGCGGCGCGACGGCGAACTGCTGGTGGCCGGAGATGTCCTGGACAAGCAGGTGGTTGATGTGGACGGACGGCGCGTCGTCCGGGTCAACGACGTGCAACTGGCACCTGACCCGCGGGTACCCGGTGGGTGGCGCGTGGCGGCGGCCGACATCAGCGTGGGCAGTTTCCTGGCACGGGTTGTTCCACGCTGGATGGTGCCCTCGCTAAGGAGCCGCTTCCCGGCGAATGTGGTGATCTCTTGGGACCAGGTGGAGTTCTTCGCGTCCGATGTCCCGGGTGTGAAGTTGCGCGTCGATCACGCCAACCTTGCGCGCATGCATCCGGCGGATCTGGCGGAACTGATTGCCGAACTGGGGTATCGCCAGACGCAGGAAGTCCTGACGGCGCTGGATGACGAACGCGCCGCTGACGTGGTGGAGTGGTTGCCAAGTGAGGTCCAGGCAGCGGTCCTGACGTCGCTTGATGACGAGAAGGCTGGCGACATCCTCGACGAGATGGAGAAGGACGTCGCCGCGGACATCCTTGCCGACCTGCCACACGAGGAGGCTCGGGACCTCCTTGATGCGATGGAACCCGAGGAGGCAGCCGATCTCTCGCGCCTGCTTGCCCATGCGCCCAACACCGCCGGTGGCCTGATGTCGACCGAGTACCTTGCGATTGGGTCCACGTTGACGGTTGCGGAGACGATCAAGCGCCTGCGCGACGCCGACTGGCTGCCCGATGAGATCCCGTACCTGTACGTGCTTGACGGTGAGCCGGATGGTCGGCTGGTCGGGACGGTGACCTTGCGTGACCTGGTGCTGGCGGAACCGGAGACGAGGCTGGATACCTTCATGGTCCGTGACGTGATCACGTTGACCCTCGACATGAGTTCGGACGAGGTTGCCGACGAGTTCACGCACTACGACCTGGTTGCGATGCCAGTGGTCGGTGATGATGGGCGCCTGCTGGGTATCGTGACCGTGGACGATGCCATTGACGTGCTGTTGCCCAAGGAGTGGCGGCCACGGATCCCGCGCATCTTCCACTAGCCCCGGAATCCCGTTCCGGAGTGACCGGTGGCCGATGCCTGGTCATTTTGGGGAGATGGGCAAGCCGTGCACCGTAGGGAACGCCATGCCGTTGATGTGCCTGCCGGAGAGTGACCTGCCGTGGTGAGATCGTGAACCGACCCTGATGTGGGCGAGACTTGCGCGTCTGGGGCAGGGCGCACGTGGCCGCAGCCGGTCGTGGCGTCTCTACCTGACTGCGCTTGGTCCCGGGCTGGTCGCGGCGGCGGCGGGCAACGACGTCGGCGGGATTGCCACGTATGCGTCTGTCGGGGCGAAGTACGGCTATGACCTGATCTGGATGATGGTCGTGACGGCCTTCGCGCTGGTGGCGGTGCAGGAACAGTGTGCGCGTCTGGGGGCCGTGACCGGCAAGGGCCTTTCCGACCTCATCCGTGAGCAGTTCGGACCCCGGTGGTCGGTGGTGGCCATGACGGGATTCCTGATCGCCAATGGCGGGGTCACGGTTACCGAGTTCGTGGGAATTGCGGTGGCAGCCGACCTGTTCGGCGTGCCCCGCTTCTTGGCAGTGCCGGCAATGGCGTTGCTGGTGTGGTGGCTGATTGTCTATGGCAATTACCGTCGGGTGGAACGGCTGTTCCTGGTCCTCGCGCTGGTAAGCCTGGCGTACCCCATATCGGCGGTGCTTGGCAATCCAGACTGGAGCGAGGTGCTGCAGCACGCGGTGGTGCCGACGGTTCGGATGGATCCGGGATACATCCTGCTCTTCGTGGCGACGGTCGGCACGACGATTTCCCCGTACATGCAGATGTATCAGCAGGACGCAGTGGTGGACAAGGGTGTGACCGCCGAGGATCTGCGGTATGCGCGCGCCGACGTCCTGGCGGGGTGTGTGTTCTCGATCCTGGTGGCGATCTGCATCATGGTGGCGACGGCGGCGACCATCTTCGCGTCGTCACCGGGCGGGATGGGTGTGGAGATTGCCACTGCCGAGGATGCCGCGAGGGCGCTGGCCCCGATTGCCGGCCCATACGCGTCGTACCTGTTCGGTGTCGGGATCTTCGGTGCGTCGATGCTGGCGGCGGGCGTCCTGCCTTTGGCAACGGCAGCATCGGTCTGCGAGGCATTCGGGTTCGAGCGCGGGGTTGAGCTCACCCTTTCCGAGGCGCCGATCTTCTATGGGTTGTTGACGGTCCTGATTGCCGGAGGTGCCGTGATCGCACTTGTGCCGGGCTTACCAGTCATCCGGTTGCTGATCGTGGTGCAGGCGGTGAACGGGGTCATCCTTCCCATCCTGCTGGTGTTCATCACCCGGATGGCGGGAAACCGTCAATTGATGGGGCGTCATGCGAATGGCGCGGTCCACGGTGCGCTGGCCTGGGTCGTGACCGTCGTGATCGGATCACTGGCCATCCTGATGCTGGCGACCTCGCTGTTCGGGCCGTGGCTTGGCATCGGGTGATCGGTGTGTCCGGGTTTCGGAACGCCGTCCTGACCCTGATTCGATCTGGGACGTTGCTAGAATGTTGGAACCAGTCCCAGGAGTGTGAACGATGCAGGTTCGGCGTGCACCAACCTACTCAGGGTTCTGCGGCGGAGTGAAGCGGGCCTGGAACCGCGCGGTCAAGGCTTCCCAGACGGGTGAGGAGACGATCTATCTCTCCGGGAAGCTGATCCACAACACCCCGGCGATGCGTGAACTTGCGTCCCTTGGTGTGCGGGAACTCTCCGGAGCCGACATTGCCGAGGGGAACCTCGAGGGTCGCACGATCATCATGCGCGCCCACGGTGAGGGGCCGGTCGCATTTGCCGATGCGGAGGCCCGCGGGTTCAAGGTGATCGATGCGACCTGCCCGATCGTCACCGCGGTGCAGAAGATCGCGGTGCAACTCGAGAACGATGGGTATCAGGTGGTGATCTTCGGTCACCGGAACCATCCCGAGGCGCGGGCGACGGTGGCCTATACCGACCACGGGTTCATCATCGAGACCCTTGAGGAGGCGCAGGCACTTCCTCATTACGCAAAGTTGGCATCGATCGCGCAGACGACGGTCCTGCAGGCTGATTACGCGGACCTTGTCGCGGTCTTGCGCACCAAGGCCGATCACTATGAGGACCGTGGGCGCATCTGCGGGTGGACCCTGCACGCGCAGGACGAGGCCGTGGCGCTGGCATCGTCGGTTGAGATGATGGTCGTCGTTGGCGGGCGGGACAGCTCCAACACGATCCAGCTGGTGCGGGTTTCGGAGCCACATTGCCCGACACTCCACATCGAGACAGTCGATGAACTGACCGTTGAGATGTTTGCGGGGCGTTCGGTCGTGGGGTTGGCGGCCGGTGCATCGACGCGTGAGTCCGATATCGCGGCCGTGATTTCGTTCCTCGAAGCCATTCCGGCAGCGGTCCCCGCACTGGCGGGCGCGTGACGTCCACCGGGTGAGGTGCGCCCTGGATGCCGTTTCCTCGTGACCAGGACGTGGTTTCACGTGAAACCATGCGTGGCCTTCACGGCAACGTCGGTGGCTCGGCGGGTCGTGCCCCAGGGTCGTCCGGGGAGTGCGCCCCGCCCAATGGTTTCACGTGAAACCACGCCCTGGCCAGGTGGAGCGGGTGGTTCCCCGAGCGTGACGGTGCCGGTTGCGATGCCGTCCGTATACTTGGCTCAATGCCCCCACTGACAAGCGCACTTGGTGTTGACTCGCGCGCCGTTGTCGCGGCACGTTGCGACGCCGTCAATCAGGCCATTTTGCATCTGGCCCCGACCCACATCCTCTGGATCCCGAGTAGCACGCTGAAGCCGGTCATCGACATGGTCGAGACGCGTGCCCGCGAGGGTGCGTGGGTGAGTGCTCCGCTGACGCGCGAGGAGGAGGGCATCGGCATCGCCGGAGGCCTGGTCCTCGGGGGTGCGAGACCGCTGCTGGTTGTCCAGGACAACGGCATCGGCAACGCCCTGACCGCGCTGACGACGTTCGCGCAGCCGTATCACCTGCCCATGCTGCTGATCGTTTCGCAGCGGGGTGGCCTGAACGAATACAACAGCATGATCCATACCCTCTGCGAGCGCGTCGATGACCTCCTTGACGCGGCTGACCTGCGCACCTTCGTGCTCGACGAACGGGTGCCGATTGACCGCTGGGCGACCAGCATCGTTGGTGCGAGGGAACATGCCGAGATGACGCACCGTCCGGTCATCCTGCTGGTGAACCTGCTGTACTGACCGTGGCGCGTGGCCTGCCTGATGCCCAAACCTGCCGGTACCGAGAGCTGATGACCATACCACTGCCTCACGACCTGACCCGACTGGAGGCCCTTGCCTCGATTGCGCGGGCCTTCCCGACCGAACCGCTGGTTGTTGCCCTTGGCACGATGGTGCGCGAGATGCTGCTGGTGACGGGTCGCCAACCCAATCACCTCTACGTCCTGGATGCGATGGGCCTGGTGCCGGCGATTGCCCTTGGCGTTGCCCTTTCCCCGAATGCCAGGACGCATGAACGGGTTGTGGGTATCGAGGGTGATGGTGGCCTGTTGATGGGGTTCTCGACCCTTGCGACCATCGGGTCACTGCGTCCCGAGAACCTGGTCCTGATCGTGCTGGATAACGGGCAGTACGCGGCGACCGGAGGACAGCGGACCGCGGCATCGTCTCTTGACCTGACGGCGATTGCGCGTGGCTGCAATTTCTCGACAACGGACATCCGCACCGCTGCTGGCCTCTCGGTTGCCATGAGTGAGGCAAAGGTCCGTCCGGGTCCGTGGTTGTTGCGGGTGATGATCAGTCCCCAGAACCAACCGGCCCCGTACTTCCTGCCCGACCCGGTTGAACTCGGTCTCGATTTCAAGCGCTACCTGGGCAGCGCCTGACCGGACGACGGTCACACGCTGACACCGCTTGCCTGACCAGTCCGGCATGACGCGCATGATTGCAGCGCCCTTCCCCATCGCAACATGCCCCGGATTCCGTGACCATGCGCGATGATTTGGGGGAGCTGATCCGGCTCCGGTTCCGTCGCGTCGTGCAACTTCGGTGATCCGGATGCGTTGCCCGCGATCGGGAAATCCGGGAGTTATCCACGGGCTTTCCACGTCCCGAAACGCGACCGCGACCGATGCGTTCAGATGTCGCAAGGCAACGCGCAGACGGGTTCATTCGCGTCGTTGCCTGGTACTGGCGAGGAGTTCCGTGATGCTGGCGGGAGCCGGGGCGACAAGTCTGCTCCAGAAGGTCAATCACATCGGGCAGTCGATCGAACAGACGCTTGGGTTCGCCCAGGACCTGTCGACGGATGCGGATGGCGATGTGGCCCGATGGCTTGCGTGCGTGCTTCAGGCACTGCGCAAGGCAGAACTTGAGTGTGCCGAGGCGCAGTTCTGTGCCCGCGAACTCCGTGCTGCGTCTCCATCGCCAGAGACGATCCAACCGCGACTGTTGTAGTCAAGCCAGCAATTCACCGATCTGATCAGTACTGCACCCACGTGGTGCCCCGAGGAGAGAACAACATGGTGCCGCCAATCACGTCGCCCGGCGACGCGGATGACGCAGTTGCGTCCGATCATGACGCGCCGGTCGATGCTGTGCGGGACATGACCGGGGAGTTGGGGGAGTTGGGGGAGGAGCCGGTCGAGGCGGCCTTGCCGGTGCCCGAGGGTGGCCCGACAACGGGGTTTGCCTCGACCACGACCGACCGGATGGCCCGCCTGCGTTCACTGGTCCGCGTTCAGGGTCTCACGATTGATGAAGCAGCCCGCGAGATCGGGGTGGATCCGATCGTGGCCAACCTCTGGCTGCGCCTGCCGGAGACATTCTGGTCGACGGGTGGGGCACCGATAACGACGCCTGCGGTTCCGACGCCACTGACGACGGCACCGATCGGTGGGGTGCGACGCGTGCTGAGTTGCCGGGTTCCGGCGCCGGCGTTCGAACGGCTGCGTGTTGGCGATGGAACGGTGATCGACCGGGCCTTGGCCGCCTTGGACGTGGGTCTTCAGCAACTCGACGCAGGCATGGCACTGCCGGTTTCCGGCTCCGGCTGGCGTGGTTTCACGCGTTCGGTTGCGCTGACCGTTGAGGGAGATGCCTACGTACGCTTGCGTGAGATGGCGGAGAACGCATTCAACGATGACCTTCGCGACGCGGCCGGCTGGCTGATTGCCCGCGGGGTTGGCGTGGCGATGACGAACCCGGTGCCGGTACGACCGGTCGCCGTCGCTCCCGTCACGGCTTCATTGGGAACGGGATCAGCAGCCGATACGGCGCCGAGACCGGTTCGTCCGGCAGCCGAACCGACCACGAGTACCCCGAAGGTCGTGGCGAAGGTCGCGACCGAGACGGTAAGTGCCGAAAGCCAGACCGAAGAGGCGGCACCGGCGGTCGAGGCACCGACGGCACGGCTGATTGCCGCGGTCCGTCGCCGGTCGGAACCACGCGCCCCCCTGCCTCCGGATGACAGCGCGCCGGACGGTGATGAGTTGCGACGTCGCCGGGAGATCGTTGCCGTCTCGCAACGCGACCTGGCCGCAGCGGCTGGCCTGTCACGGGGTCTCGTTGCGGAGGTGGAACGCGGGCGTCGCCGCCACGTCCTGACGCGGGCACGGATTGCCGACACGCTTGATTCGCTTGCAGCGAAGAAGGGTGTCAGCCTGGCGATCGAGGCACCGGCAGTCGCCGTCTGATCGCCTGGTGCGGAGACCGGACGCTCAGGCGTCCGATGTCCTTGACATGAAAAAGCCGGCTTGGTGACCAGATCTTGGTCAAGAAGCCGGCGTCCGTGTTTTCGTGCCTCATCAGCAACGTTGGGTGGGTCGGTCAGTAGGATCTCCCGACGAGGACACGTCGGGTTGCGTGATTGCCACACCAGCCGCAGGGACCTGGATCATTCTGGATTGGGCGGAACTCGTTGCCATGCTTCTCGAACGGGAAGCACCGGATGGTTCCGCGCGACTGCGCCTGCATGTCGGCAGCGCACTCGCGTGACTCGCACCAGCGGGTGAACGCGTAGCCCTTCAAGACCGTCTCCGCGATCCCGGCACGAGTGTCGACGGTGTGGGTGCGGGCTTCGCGCCGGGCATGTGCCTGCATGCGCAGGTTCATCTGGATGGCGTCGAGCGTCGACTGGACCGCGGTTGCAATACCGGAGAGGGGCACGGCCATTTTCTCACCCGTGTCGCGACGCGCAGCCAGTACCTGACCGGCTTCGATATCGCGCGGGCCAATCTCAAGACGCAACGGCGTGCCGCGGCGTTCCCAGTGGAAGAACTTGGCCCCGGGGCGCATTCCCGGGCGGGAGTCGACAGTAACCCGGAGGCCTGCCTTGGTGAGAGTCTGCTTGAGGTCGGCGGCAGCGGTTTCGACGGCGCGGGTGCTGGCGTCATCGCGTCCGGGTACGGGCACGATTGCCACCTGGACCGGTGCGACGGTTGGCGGGAAGACGGCACCGCGGTCATCGCCGTGGACCATCAGGACCCCGCCGATGGTGCGGGTGCTCATTCCCCACGATGTGGCGAAGACGGGGTGCGACTGGCCGTCCTCGCCCTGGTAGGTCACGTCGAAGGCGCGTCCGAAGGTGTCGCCGAGGTCGTGTGACGTGCCGGTCTGGAGGGCGCGTCCATCCTGCATCATCGGTTCGAGGGTGAAGGTTGCCACGGCACCGGGAAAGCGTTCATGCGGGGGCTTCTCGCCGGCAACCGGGCCAATGCCCAGGCATTCCTCGAGGAAGTCGTAGTAGATGACGTGGTTCTCCAGGGCGTACTGGCGGGCTTCCTCGGCAGTGGCGTGGGCGGTGTGACCCTCCTGCCAGAGGAACTCGGCGGTGCGCAGGAAGGCGCGGGGGCGCTTCTCCCACCGCATGACGTTGCACCATTGGTTCAGCAGGAGCGGCAGGTCACGGTGGCTTCGGATCCACTTGCGGAACGTCGACCAGATGACCGTCTCGGAAGTGGGACGGACGACGAGTGGTTCCTCGAGGGCCTCACCACCTCCATGGGTGACCACGGCGAGTTCGGGTGCGAACCCTTCGACGTGCTCGGCCTCCTTCATGATGAAACTCATCGGGATCAGCAGGGGGAAGTAGGCATTCTGCACGCCGTGCTGCTTGAAGCGGGCGTCGAGGTCGCGCTGGATTGATTCCCAGATGAAGTAGCCGTTCGGCCGTAAGATGTAGCAGCCACGTACGGGCGCCTGGTCGACGAGTTCGGCGGCAGCGATGATGTCCTGGTACCACTGGGCAAAGTCGGTGGCGCGGGGGATGATCGGACCGTCGTTTGTGGTCCGTTCCTGCCCTATCTGGTCGGCTGAGTCAAGCATGCGGCGAGTATACCCACGAGGTAACGGCGGTCTGTGGGGTGAAAAAGCGGGTATTTCCGGCGCGGTCCGCGTCGGTTCCGGGGGGAGGGTAGTCGGCGATGCGCACCCGGTTGCGGACCGAACTGGCGCCCGGAGGCATGTGGCGCGATGGCCTGATGGCGCGCGCCAAGGTGCTGTTTGGCTTCGTTGGCGGCCTCTGGGTCATCGAACTGTTCGACTGGCTGATCCTCGGTGGCCGGCTTGACGCGATCGGGGTCCGTCCACGCGAATTCGACGGGATGTGGGGCATCCTGCTCGCACCATTCCTTCATGGTGGGCCCGGGCATCTGCTGTCCAACACCGGTCCGCTGCTGTGGATGGGCGCGCTGATCATGGTGTGGGGAGTCGCCGAGTTCGTCACGGTGATCGCAACGGTGACGGTCCTCGGGGGACTTGGCACCTGGCTGATCGGTCGGGGAAACAGTGTCCACCAGGGGGCAAGTGCGCT
>CAMDTO010000019.1 GCA_945907765.1 Thermoflexus hugenholtzii JAD2
GGCGAGTACCGCAGCGGATACAAGACCCAAGTCGAGTGGTACCAGTGGGTCTTCCGGCAGATGGGACATCCGGTCTCGGATACCGCGTACTTCGTGTTCGCCAACGGCCTCCGCGGATATCGCCACTTCTTCAACCGACTCGAGTTCGAAGTCACAATCCTCGCGCACGAGGGGAACGACACCTGGGTTGAACCGGCCATCTTCGCCATCAAGGACTGCCTCGAATCCGACACGATCCCCGACGCCTCGGCGACCTGCGACTACTGCGCCTACCGGCACGAGATTGGCCAGGCCACGAGCGACTGAAACGCATCATCCGGAAACCCTCGTCGGATGACAAGCAAGGAGAGATACCCAGACCTGCTGCGTGCCCCGGTTACGTCGGCGTACCCCAGCTGACAGGTCAATTCCTGATTGGGGAACCGTCACTGATTGACAGGAAAGCATATGGCTCACACGGTGATTGCTGAATTCGCTTGCAAGCCTGCGAAAGGTCCGGAGTTTCTAGAAATACCAGTAAATGCTCTCTCATGGAACCGTCGCGGAGAGTCCTACGGGCGCAGGACAGGAGTGGTGACCCCGGAGCGATTCGAACGCCCGGCCGTTTGGTTCGAAGCCAAATGCTCTATCCGCTGAGCTACGGGGCCAGTTGAAAAGCGCATCCCCAATGCGACATCCACGCAACATGGTACTGGTCAAGCGCTTTCGCCGGCACCTTCCCCACGCGGAGGGCCGGCAACAGGAAAGCCCCAACCAGTCGCGTGGTCAGAGCCGATGTGTGCGGTTCTTGAATGGTGACCCCGGAGAGATTTGAACTCCCGGCCTTTTGGTTCGTAGCCAAACACTCTATCCAACTGAGCTACGGGGCCATCCTCGCACAACCCACCGGAAACGGTCTGCAATGCAACGAATACGATGATAACAGGTCGGCACCGGCGTGCCCGGCCGGGCCAACCCTTCTGACCGACCGCGATCAGTTGTCGCGGGACCCGCCATCACCATCCATGTCGTCGAGGTCGTTCGGCACTTCCTCGACCTCTTCCTCACCGTCGCCGGCATCGTCATCGGCATCGTCGATGGCCATGTCGTCCTCGTCGATGTCCCGCCGCTCCAGGCCGGCCCGCAAGTGCGCATGGACGGATGACTGCCCCGTGCTTCGCGTCGGAAAGGAGACCTTCCCCACCAACGTCGCATCCTGGTAGAGCTCACGCACCAAGATACGCAACTCGCGATCACCAACCGACATCACCCCTGCCACGTACCGGTTTCCACCGGCCATCAGCTTGACCAACCGGGAACCATCCTTCGAGGGAAGTTCGCCAAGCACATCGCCACGATCATCAACGATGTGGACCGTCGCCCCCTCCACCTGCAGGAAGAGTTCGTCACCCGCTGCCAGGCGCGCCAGGATTCCCTGGGAGGCCTTGTTCGGCAATGGGAAGACGCCAGTCTTGCCGGTCTCTTCCACCAGCAGTTTCGGATCAAGTTTCCGGCGTGCCTCGTTCGGCACATCGGATTGGCCCTGTTCCGCAAGCAGCTGCAGGCGCTTGACCTGCTTCTGCGCGATCACATTTGCCGGGTCGGACTGCAGCGTGACCGAGTATTCGTCATACGCCTCGCGGTACCGGCCAAGTTCCGACAACGCCTTGCCGAGGCGGTTGCGCGCTTCGACATCGTCCGGTGTCGCATGCAGGATGTCGCGGTTCTTCTCTTCGGCTTCCTGCCAACGGTTCTGCATCGCCAGCTTCACGGCCTCGTCAGCCAGTAGCCGCTTGTTCCGCTGGCGTTCTGCAACAGTCATCTGTGTCATATTCTTGCGTATCCTTCGCCGGGTCGGTCGTCACTCACTGCCGTCCGCGAGGTCTTCGCAGCGCGCACCACTGGTTACGCCCTGCCGTTCCGGTCTCGCCGGGTCTGTATCCGAACCGTGCCACTACGTTTCCGTGTCGGGATGCCTCTCGGCACCCTGTGCGTCGGTCATGCCGAACCCCGGGAGATGCGCCATCGACGATGGCAACCAACCCGAACCCGTGAATCCCAATGCCCGCCCGCCAGGTGCCTGATCGTTCGACGCGTAGGCAAGGTCTCTCAGGGGTGGCGCCGTCACCGCCGGACCATTGCTGGGAAGTCTATCAGGGAGGCACAAACCCACGGCTATGCCAGCATCGGCAGGATGACCCGGCGCGATGCCGCCGCCACTTGCGTCCGCGAAACGCCTTCAAGGAACCACGGGCTCGCCTTGGTCACCTCAACGTCGATCAGGCGCCCGGTCGGATCCTCGACCGAATCGAAGAAGACCAGGGTGTTCGTCGCCGTCCTCCCGCCCCAACGGCCAGGCACACCCGGTCCGGTACCGGAGACATCCTGTTCGGCAACGACCGTCCCCGGTTCGCCGAGCGTGGTGTTTGCCCCACCCCGTCCCTTGCGCGATGCTGGCCCTTCCACAAGGACCTGCACGGTCGTCCCCACCTGTGCGTCGCGATGCGCCTTCAGGATCTCCCGCTGCTGATCCTCGACGGCATGCAACCGGCGCTTCTTCTCGGCATGTGGCACGTCGTCATCCCACAGGCGTTCCGATGGCGTCGCCCGCCGCGGTGAATACGCCGCCACGTGGACCACATCGAATGCACATTCGCGCAACAGGTCAAGCGTTCCCTGGAAGTGCTCCTCGGTCTCGCCACTGAACCCGACGATCACATCGGTGGACATCCCTACGTTGGGGATGCGGGCCCGGATCAGGTCGATCAGGGCCCGGTACTGCGCCACGGTGTAACGACGGGCCATGCGCTTGAGCGTCGCATCGTGCCCTGCCTGCACCGGCAGGTTGATGTGTTCGCAGACCTTCGGCAGCACCGCCACCGCGTCGATCAGGTCATCGGTCATGTGATTGGGATGGGAGGTGAGGAACCGGATTCTCTCCAGACCCGGCAGGTCGTGAAGTGCGTACAGGAGGTCCGACAGGCGCGATGGCGGCGACAAATCCTCGCCATACGCATCGACCGTCTGCCCCAGGAGGACCAGTTCCCGGGCACCCTCGGCCAGCAACCACTTGGACTCCTCGATGATCTCGGCCATCGTCCGCGAGACCTGATCTCCGCGGGTGTAGGGCACGATGCAGTAGGTGCACCGGTAGTTGCATCCATAGATGACCGGGACGTAGCGGGAGACGGCGTGCGAGACCGTCTCGGTGGCGATTGCCTCGCCCGACCCGAACTTGTCGGGGTTCAGGTCGCCGTAGTCCGGTGCGTCAATCAGGCCGCGTTCGGCCAGATAGTTCAGCAAGTCCTCGGGGCGACGCGGATTGACGTACAGGTCCACGATCGGTGCGCGCTTGAGGAAGCCGTCGACGTTGCCGTCGGTGACGCAACCGGTCACGGCAACCACCAGGTCCGGCCGGGCCTTCTTGAGTTGACCAAGCTGGCGAAGTTCACCCCAGAGACGGTTCTCCGCACCTTGGCGGACGGTGCAACTCGTCAGCAGGACCAGGTCGGCATCAGCCGCGGTCGCTACCGGCGCATGACCGTGTTCGTGGAGCGCACGGGCGATCCGTTCGCTGTCGGCGACATTCATCTGACAGCCGATCGTCCAGAGGTGGTATTTCATCAGTTGGTCTCATCCCGCCGACTTCGCGAAGTGTCTGTGAATGATGAGGCGATGGGGTGCGGGCACGCGCATCGCCGAGCAGCCAGAAGTCCACTATCAGATCAGAAGCGGACCACACGGGCGGTGTCCAGGACGAAGATGGTCGCCCGGCGCGCACCCTGAACAACCGGTCTCGCCTCAACGACCGAACGCACCAGTTCGAGGGCACCGTTGACCTGTGTGTCCTCAACGCCAAGCAGCAGGGTGACGTTGCCTCGCCGCAGGAAGCCACCGACCGTATTGATCCGGGTCGGTCCTGGGTATCCTGCCTGCACCACCGCCTCGACCACCCGATTCGCATCGGCGTCGGACACGATCGCGCACACCAGTTTCATCAACCGCTACATGATGCCACGCGTCGCCATCACCCAGGGATCGCCTCACCGAACGCCACGCGCCACAATCACCCTTGAACTGCCTTGAACCGAGCCCACTCAGTGCCACATGTCACGATCACGTCGGAATGAGGGGTCGACCGCATCTTTTGCCACGCGCCACGATCACCCCGGGATCGCCATCCCCGGTGAGGCGTTCCCAGACCACCTCACCCAACCCGAATGCCCCGGTCACGGATACACGACAGGCACGAACCGTTGCTTGTCGAATGGCATCCGCTGGTAGTTCGTCTCCGCCGGCCGTGGGGGCAGCGGTACCTCCGGCGGTTGCAGATCCTCATACGGAATCTGCGAAAGCAAGTGGCTGATGCAGTTCAGTCGCGCCTTCTTCTGGTCAACCGAGTTCACCACCCACCACGGACTGTGCTCCGTGTCGGTCGCCTCGAACATCACATCCTTCGCACGCGAGTATTCATTCCATCGCATGCGGGTCTCGATGTCCATCGGACTGAGTTTCCACCGCTTCATCGGGTCGCTCATCCGATCCTGGAACCGCTTCTCCTGTTCCTCGGCACTGACCGAGAACCAGTACTTGATCAGCAGGATGCCCGTATTGGTCAGCATCTCCTCGAACAGCGGGGCGGTCCGAAGGTATTCGTGATACTCGGCGTCGGTGCAGAAGCCCATCACCCGTTCGACACCGGCGCGGTTGTACCAGGACCGGTCGAACAGCACCATCTCACCGGCCGCCGGCAGGTGCGTCACGTATCTCTGGAAGTACCACTGAGACCGCTCACGATCCGTCGGTGTGCCGAGTGCCACCACACGGCAGATGCGAGGGTTCAGGGATTCGGTGATGCGCTTGATCGTGCCACCCTTGCCCGCCGTGTCACGCCCCTCGAAGATCACGCAGATCTTCATCTTGCGCGCCTTCACCCACTCCTGGACCTTCACCAGTTCCAGTTGCAGCCGCTTGAGTTCCTGCTCGTAGTCGTACTTCTTCGACTTCGAGACCTTGTCTTTCTTGCCCATGCCAATCCTTATTGACCATAACGATCTGCACTTGTGTGACCGCCGGTCATCCCTATTTGGCAATGTACCACGCGACCCCAGGGGCCCGGCGGAGACACCCCGTGGTACCGTCACGCACCTCCCATGTCAGTCGAAACCCTTATCCCCTTGATCATTTTTGCCACCGTCACGTCGGTCACTCCCGGTCCGAACAACGCCATGGTCCTCGCCTCCGGCGTCCACTTCGGTTTCCGCCGCACCATCCCCCACATGGTCGGGATCGCACTTGGCTACGGCGTCATGCTGGCCATCATCGGCGCCGGCATCGGCACCGCCATGTCCGTTTCACCTCTCGTCGAGGTCGCCATGCGCCTTGCCAGCGGCGCGTGGATGGTCTGGGTGGCATGGTCCCTCGCCCGCAGTACCGATTCCGGTCGCGACGCCGCCCGCATCCGCCCGATGACCTTCATCGAAGGTGCCCTCTTCCAGTGGGTCAATCCCAAGGGATGGGTGCTTGCCATCTCCTCGATGTCCCTGTTCACTAAGTCCGGCGACCTCGTCACCGACATCGCCATCGTCGTGGCCGTCTACGTCGCGGCCTGCCTGCCGTCATCCAGCATCTGGACCGCCTTCGGGGTTAGCCTTCGACGCTTCCTGGAGGTTCCGTGGCGGTTGCGCGCCTTCAACATCTCCATGGCAATCCTCCTCCTGGCCTCCACCCTGCCACTGATCTTCGAATCAGTCTGAGACCGCGGACCCCCACCCCAATCTTGATTGCCACGGTCCACGTGGTGAACCCGGGCATCCACCGGTCGGGCCGCGATCAGGACGCGCCTATACTTTGTTCTTCGGCTACCTTCCTGCCATTGGCCGAAGCGACGCGCAGACAACCATGGCGGGGAAGGGTGGTAGGGGATCCCAATGCCCGATTTCCAGCTTGTCTCCGAGTTCCAGCCCGCCGGCGACCAGCCCGTCGCCATCCAGCAACTCTGTGACGGCATCAATCAGGGGAACCGCTACCAGACCCTCCTCGGCGCAACCGGAACTGGCAAGACCTACACCGTCGCCTCGGTGATCGCCCGGCTTCAGCGACCCGCCCTGATCCTCGCCCCCAACAAGACCCTTGCCGCCCAGTTGTACAGCGAGTTCAAGGAGTTCTTCCCCGACAACGCGGTGGAGTATTTCGTCTCCTACTACGACTACTACCAACCCGAGGCGTACATCCCGCGCTCAGATACCTACATAGAGAAGGAAAGCACCGTCAACGAAGAGATCGAGAAGTTGCGCCTCTCTGCAACCCGTTCCCTCTTCGAACGCCGTGATGTCCTGATCGTGGCCTCGATCTCGTGCATCTACGGCCTCGGTTCCCCCGAGGATTACGGCAGTGTCGTCGTCAAGATCCGCCAAGGCGAGGTCCGTCGGCGCGACCGCCTCCTCCGGTTCCTGAACGACATCCAGTACGACCGCAACGACATGAACTTCATCAGGGGCAAGTACCGCGTGCGAGGCGAGGTCCTGGAGATCTTCCCCGCCTACGACGACGATGCCGTCCGTATCGAGTTCTTCGGCGACGAGATCGACCGCATCGTCCGCGTCGACCCCCTGACCGGCGAGGTCCTGGCGGTTCTCACCGAGATCGACATCTACCCGGCACGCCACTTCGTCACGCCGGCCGAGAAACTCGAACGCGCCGTCCTCCAGATCCAGGATGAACTCGCCGAGCGTCTGGAAGTCCTGAATACCCAAGGGAAACTGATCGAGGCACAGCGGTTGCAGCAGCGGACCAACTTCGACCTCGAGATGCTTCGCGAGACCGGCGTCTGCCTCGGCGTCGAGAACTACGCCCGCCACCTGGCCGGACGCGATCCGGGCGACACCCCGTGGACCCTGATGGACTACATGCCCGACGACTTCCTCTTCTTCATTGACGAGTCGCACGTCGCCGTCCCGCAGTCCCGAGGCATGTACTTCGGCGACCGGTCACGCAAGGAGACCCTCGTCGACTACGGCTTCCGCCTGCCCAGTGCCATGGACAACCGCCCTCTCACCTTCGATGAATTCCAGGCCCACATGCGCCAGGTCGTCTTCGTCTCGGCGACCCCCGGTTCATACGAAAAGGAACACTCCCAGCAGATCGTCGAACAGTTGATCCGGCCGACCGGCCTCCTCGATCCGTTGATCGAGGTCCGCCCAACCGCGGGACAGATCGATGACCTCCTCGGTGAGATTCGCATCCGTGTCTCCCGTAGCGAACGTGTCCTTGTCACCACCCTCACCAAGCGCATGGCCGAGGACCTTTCGGAATACCTCGCCGAGATGGGCGTGAAGGTCCACTACCTCCACTCGGAAGTGGAGACCATGGAACGCATCGAGATCCTGCGCGACCTGCGCCTGGGTGTCTATGACGTGGTCGTGGGGATCAACCTCTTGCGGGAAGGGCTCGACCTGCCCGAGGTCAGCCTCGTGGCGATCCTAGACGCCGACAAGGAGGGGTACCTGCGTTCGGAAACCTCCCTGGTCCAGACGTCAGGACGCGCCGCCCGGCACGTCGACGGCCGTGTCCTGATGTATGCCGACCGCATGACGGGTTCCATGGACCGCGCCATCGGCGAGATGCAGCGCCGTCGCGCCAAGCAGGAGGCGCACAACGAAGCGAACGGCATCGTCCCAGCCGGCATCCGCAAGGCCATCCGTGACATGGGTGACCGCCTGCGTGGCGTGGCCGAGGCAACCGCGACGTACAACGCCACCGGTCCCGGCAGTCGCACGCCCGACGCCCCGACCATCTCTCCCGACGAGATCTCACAGGTTATCACCGGCCTCGAGAAGGAGATGCAGGTAGCCGCGAAGTCGATGGAGTTCGAACGCGCCGCCCTCCTGCGCGACCAGATCTACGAACTGCGTGCCATCCTGTCCAGTCCCGACAACCCCCTGGGCACCATGGCAACCTCAGGCAATGGGAGCCAGGTTGCCATCGCGACCGCCAGTCGTGCCGCCCGCAGTCCCGGACGCTACGGCAACCGCAAGCGCCGCTAGTCTCGCTTCGCCCACCTCCGCAACGTGAACCACGCGTCCGGGGTGGACGTACTCATCCGCGTGAAAGCGAAGCGCCGGTGACCCAAGGGGCGATGGGGTGGGCCAAGCGAAGCGTCTTGCAATCAGGGGCGCTGGAGTGGGGTCCCTACGCCTCCCACCCCCGTACACTTCTGAAGAATCCGTTATGTCACCTGATCCCGACACCACCACAACCACCGACCCCGTCACGCCAGCGAACGTCATTTCGGTCCGCGGTGCACGCGCCCACAATCTCAAGAACATCGATATCGACCTGCCCCGCAACAAGTTGGTCGTCATCACCGGCCTGTCGGGTTCGGGCAAGTCATCCCTCGCGTTCGACACCATCTTCGCCGAGGGCCAGCGCCGCTTCGTCGAAAGTCTCTCGGCCTACGCCCGCCAATTCCTTGGCCAACTCGACAAGCCCGATGTCGACCGCATTGATGGCCTCTCTCCCGCCATCGCCATCGACCAGAAATCCGTATCGCGCAACCCGCGATCAACTGTCGGCACGGTCACCGAAATCTACGATTACCTGCGCCTCCTCTACGCCCGCGTCGGCATTCCCCATTGCCCCCAGTGCGGGCGTCGCGTCGAGTCGCAGACCGTCTCGCAGATGGTCGATGCCATCTCCGCCCTGCCCGCCGGCACGCGCCTCATCCTGCTTGCCCCGGTCTGGCGCGGACGCAAGGGCGAGGGCAAGTCGGTCATTGATGACGCCCGCGCCGGGGGATTTGCCCGCATACGTGTTGACGGCACCATCCACGCCATTGATGAGATTCCCGAGATTGACGCCAAGCGTGTCCATGACATCGAGATCGTCGTTGACCGCCTCGTCGCCGGGCCGGACCTTGGCAACCGCCTTGCCGATTCCCTCGAAACCGCCCTCAAGCTTGCAACCGGTCAGGTACTCGTCCATGTGATGCCCGCCCCCAGCACCTCCCCAGTTGCCACGGGAGAGGGAAGCAGGCGTGCCTACGACCTCCTGTTCTCCGAGAAGTTCGCCTGTGTGCCGTGCGGGATCTCCTTCGACCCACCCGAACCGCGCAGTTTCAGCTTCAACAGCCCGCATGGCGCCTGCCCGGACTGCACTGGCCTCGGCACGACCCTTGAGATCGATCCCGACCTCGTGATCCCCAACCGCCACCTTTCATTCGAGGAAGGGGCCATCGCACCGTGGCCTCATGACCGCGACAGTTACACCCTGTTGCTTGTGGCCGCCGTCGGTCGTGCTGTCGGCTTCACCATGAAGCAGGCCGTGGACACCCTCACCGAGGGTCAACTTGCCCTCATCCTGTTTGGATCCTCCCGCGGACGCGCCGGCCGTGGCCGGGGTGCGCGGGGCATCGGGCGCGTCAGCGAAACGCGCATTACGTTTGAAGGTGTCATTCCTAACCTCCAGCGACGCTATTCGGAGACCCAGTCGGCAACCGTCAAGGAGGAAATCGAACGCTACATGATGAGCCGGCCGTGCCCGGCCTGCGAAGGTGCACGCCTGAAACCGGCCAGTCGCGGGGTGACGATTGGTGACGACAACATCGCGCGGACCGTCGCGCGGACCGTCCTTGAGGCCGATGCATTCTTCCGTGACCTCGAACCGACCCTCGGTCCCCGTGCCGGGGCCATCGCTCGTCCGATCCTCAAGGAAGTGCGCGCGCGCCTGGGTTTCCTGCGCGACGTCGGCCTCGGCTACCTGACCCTCAACCGCGCCTCGGGTAGCCTCTCGGGTGGCGAGGCACAGCGCATCCGCCTGGCGACACAGATCGGGTCCGGCCTGATGGGTGTCCTCTACATCCTCGATGAACCAAGCATCGGCCTGCACCAACGTGACAACGACCGCCTGATCGCCACGCTGCAGCGGTTGCGCGACCTCGGCAACACCCTGCTTGTGGTGGAACATGACGAGGACACCATCCGCGCCGCCGACTGGGTCGTCGATATCGGGCCGGGTGCCGGTGAACACGGCGGGCGCATCGTAGCCGCCGGCACACCCGCCGAGATCATGGCCCACCCGGATTCCCTGACCGGCGCGTATCTGTCCGGACGGCGCGTCATTCCCGGCCCTCTCGCGCGCCGTCCCGGCAATGGCAAGTCGGTGACCATCCGTGGGGCGCGCACGCACAACCTCCGGAATGTCGATGTCACCATCCCGCTTGGTTGCCTGGTTGGCGTCACCGGCGTCTCCGGGAGTGGCAAGTCCAGCCTGATCACCGACATCCTCTACAAGCGCCTTTCGCAGGTGATCCACCGGGCCCATGCCCGTCCCGGCGACCACGACGGCATTGACGGCATCGAACACCTCGACAAGGTGATCGACGTCGACCAGTCACCGATCGGGCGCACCCCCCGAAGCAATCCGGCCACCTATGCCGGCATGTTCACGACCATCCGCGAGACCTTCGCGCGCGTCCCCGAATCCCGCGTGCGGGGTTACACCGCCGGACGTTTCTCTTTCAATATCAAGGGAGGCCGGTGCGAGGCGTGCCAAGGCGAAGGAATCATCCAGATCGAGATGCACTTCCTGCCCGACGTCTACGTCCCCTGCGAGGTGTGCGCCGGCAAGCGCTACAACCGCGAGGCCCTAGAGATCCTCTTCAAGGGCAAGACGATCGCCGACGTCCTGGAACTGACCGTCACCGAAGGCCTCGAGTTCTTCGCCAGCATTCCGGCATTGCGCAACAAGTTGCAGACGCTAGTGGATGTCGGGCTTGGGTATGTGCGCCTTGGTCAGCCAGCGACGACCCTGTCCGGAGGCGAGGCGCAACGCCTGAAACTTGCCACTGAACTGTCGCGCCGTGCAACCGGCCGAACGATGTACATCCTCGATGAACCGACCACCGGCCTGCACGTTGCCGACGTGGAGAAACTCCTCGGCGTGTTGCACCGTCTGGTGGAGACCGGCAACACCGTGGTGGTGATCGAACACAATCTGGATGTCATCCGCGCCTGCGACTGGTTGATTGACCTTGGTCCCGACGGTGGCGATGCCGGCGGCGAGGTCGTCGTCACGGGCACCCCGGAAACGGTCGCAACCTGCCCCACCTCCCACACCGGTCACTACCTCTCCCGCATGTTCGCGAGGCAGGAGTAATCGGGTCGGGCCTGTCTCCCCTCTCCCTATGTGAGCCACGCGCAGGGGGTGGGGGCGTCTCCCACCTCCCCTCTCCATATGGGCTTTGGCGCCGACCCAAAACTGACCAAATCAGGATCGAAAGGTGAGGGCTGCGAGGCACTTTGGTGCGTGGGAGTCCTTGCCCACCCATACCCCTTTGTCCACGCCCTGGTCATAGTGGAGACATCCCCCGACAGGTTTGACCCATGCCCAACGATCCGTAGGAATGTTTCCCCATCGCCTCACCGACCCCACTCGAGCCACAAAACCCCTAAGCTTTTGGGGTGCAAATCGCACGAAGGGAAAAGCGAATGTCGGCTCACGTGGTGGTCCACTTCAACCTGAAAGACGAGGAGCTATGGAAGGCGTACGGCCAGGCAGCCGGCCCCTTGGTCGCCGCGCACGGAGGCAAGATGATCTCCCGCGGGCCGTCCGAGGTCCTGTCCGGCGCGCTTGATCGGGCGTCCATGGTCATCATTGAGTTCCCGGACCGTGCCTCCGCCAAACGGTGGTACGCCTCGCCGGGATATCAGGCGATCATCCCGAACCGCGACGCGGGCATGGATAGCATCTTCATTGTCGGCGGAGAGTAGCCCGCCACGCCCAACAACGCGCCTCGGCCCCCTCGAACCTGCCTCCCCTCTCCCGTGACGATGGCCCGGGCTGCCATCCAAAACCGTCCGGATCAAGATGGGGAGGCGACGGCCTCGAGGCACTTTTCCGACCAGCCTGGGGCTTCTCCGCCGGGGAGTGCCATCATCATCGTCGTCGCCATGTTGTCCATCCCAACCGTATTCGGTACCCGGGGTGCGATGTGTGCCCAGTCAACCACCGACCGCCGGTGCCACCCTCTTGGCTACCTCTCCTAGTCTGCGCCTAGCCGTGCGGTACGGTAAGGCTCCGCATTCGGGGTATGACTGGAACCATCACCGTGACTGACTTGACCAAGGTCGCACGCAAGATCACCTTCGTGCTGTTCGCGACCCAGAGCCTCGCGTCTGCCGGCGTCATCGCCGGCGCCGCGATCAACCCCATCCTTGGCGCCAAACTCTCCTCCGACCGTTCACTGGCAACGGTCCCAACCGCCGCCTATCTCCTTACTGGGGCACTTACCGCCCTGATGTGGGGTCACCTGATGGACCGCATCGGTCGGCGCAACGGGATCGCCCTCGGCCTCATCGCCGGCATCATCGGGAACGTGATGGTGATCGCCGCCATCCAGGCCCAGTCATTCGCGTTGGCAACGGCCGGCCTGATGCTCATGGGCACGACCAACTCCGCGGTCCAACTCGGTCGCTTCGCCGCCGCCGAAGTGAACCCCCCAGACCGCCGCGGACGCGCAATCTCCTACGTCGTCCTAGGTGGCGTCATCGGCACCATCCTGTCACGCCTGCTTGCCGTACCGGTTAGCGATTTCGCCGTCAGCATTGGCATGGATGAACTCGCCGGCGCATACCTGACGACGCTAAGCCTGTTCACAATCGCAGCGGTCCTCGTCTTCGTCGGATTGCGTCCAGATCCCCGCGATATCGGACGCGAAGTGGCGGCCCTCTACCCGCCACCGTCACGCACCGGTGGGCAGTCGCGCCCGATCCTTGAGATCCTGCGACAGCCAGCGGCGATGACCGCAATGGCCTCGATGGTCCTCGGGCAGGTCGTGATGGTCGCCGTCATGGTCATCACGTCCCTCCACATGGAAGACCATCATCATAATCGCAGCGACATCTACACCGTCATTTCCGGGCATACATTCGGGATGTTTGCTCCGTCGATCATCTCTGGACGACTACTTGACACCTGGGGTCGGGGCCGGATGATTCTGTTCGGCGCTGTCACGCTCATCCTCGCTTGCATCACCGCGCCACTTTCGCCAGACGTCGTCCCTCTCGCAGTCGCCCTCTTCCTGCTTGGGGTTGGGTGGAACTTCTGCTTTGTTGGCGGTTCGACCCTGCTTTCCGACCAACTATCCCCGGCGGAACGGTCGCGCACGCAGGGCACGAACGACCTCATCGTGGGCCTCGCGTCATCGGCGATCAGCCTTGGAAGTGGGGTGATTTTCGGCGCCATCGGCTATCTGGGCATCACAATCGTGGCGGGCGCCCTTGCCCTCATCCCCTTGGCGATGGCGTCGATATACCTGCGCACTCCTCCACAAGTCTCCCCGGCAGCCGCCTAAGGATTGACTGCAAAAGGTAGCGGGGTCGGGGCCTGACCGGGAATCATGGTGGCATGAACCAGTTGAGCCTCGCGAACGGTTGCGAATGATCCACCAAGCGCACGCGCCGGCAAGCCTTACTCGAGAATATGCTCGCCGTGGTCCCGTGGGATGCCTTCGTCGCCCGGGTTGCCCCGTTCGCCACGGCGGGGGCCACGGGACGCCCGCCGTACCCGGTCCTCGTGCGCCAGCAGGTCCACTTCCTGCAGCAGTGGTTCGCGCTCGCCGACGAGGTGGCCCTTGAGGCCCTCCACGACATCCCTGTGTACCGGGCGTTTGCCGGCATCGTCCCCGTCGCCACCGGCATCCCGGATGCCACGACCATCCTGCGCTTCCGCCACCTCCCCGGGCGCAACGACCTGGCCGTGGCACTCCTCCAGGAGGTCAACGCGGTGCTCGGGGTCTGATGGTCCGCCGGGGCACGCTGGTCGATGCGACGATTGTCACGGCCCCGAGTTCGACGAAGAACCGGACGGGCACGCGTCCTCCATCGGGCACCAGACCCGCAAGGGGAACCAGTGGTTCTTCGGCATGAAGGCGCACAGCGGTGTCGACGCGGACTCGGGCCTCATCCACACGGTGGTGGCGACGCCGGCCAACGTGCACGACCTGGCGGTGGCAGGTTCCCTCCTGCACGGTGACGAGGCGGTTGTCCACGGGGACTCGGGGTACCGGGGCATCGCCCGGTGGTGCGACACCCCCGGCGTGGCGTGGATGGTGGCCATGCCACCTGGCAAGCGTCGGTTGCTGGCGCCAGGGTCGGCCGAGGCGGTGGCAGAGCGGGCCAAGGCCTCGGTCCGCGCGAAGGTCGAGCACCCGTTCCGGGTCGTCAAGCGGCAGTTCGGGCACGTGAAGGCGCGGTACCGGGGCCTGGCGAAGAACGGGTCGCACCTGGTGAAGCTGTTCACCCTGTCCAACCTCTGGATGGCGCGGAACACGCTGCTCTCGGAATGAGCCGCCGCATGCCCGCGTGCGCACCGGACCGCACGCACGCGGGTCAGGGAGACCTTCGGGAGGCCGGTTCCGGGGCGAAAACGGGGCTGGAGGACGCCCCACGGGCCACGATTGCCGGAAACGTGCCTCGCACGGGACGCGAATCGTGCCTTGTGCAGCCCTTCCCTAACCCTGAGGGAACCCACAACGGTGCCGGGGGGAGCATTCCTATCCTTCCCGGCTCCAATCCCGCCTACCCCGTCAACGCCCTATCCCACCAGCACCTTCACCTCACCCTTGACCACCTTGCCCATGGCGTTGCGAGGCAAGGCATCAACAAATACGATCCGTCGCGGCTTCTTGTAACTTGCGACCTGATCACGGCAGAACTCGATCAGCGCATCTGGCGTGACATCCGGCCCACCTGGGCGACGCACGACGGCCGCGACCACTTGTTCGCCGAAGTCCGCATCGGGCATGCCTACCACAGCCGCCTCGAGGACCGCCGGGTGTGCCTCCAGGATCTCTTCAACTTCACGCGGATAGATGTTGTACCCGCCACTGATGATCAGTTCCTTGGCACGCCCGGTGATCGTCACGTACCCATCGGCACTCGCCCGCCCGAGATCACCGGTGTTGAACCACCCGTCAGCATCGAACGCCTCTTCAGTGGCATCAGGTCGGTTCCAGTACCCCGCGAAGACGTGCGGCCCCCGAACCTGAATCTCGCCATCGACCTCTGGCCCGACTGGGCCACGCAATCGCACGTCGACAATCCGTGCCTCCTGCCCGGGAAAGGGCCCGCCAACCGTTCCGGCGCGGCGTCCGCCATCGAACGGGTTGGTCAGGTTCATGATCGTTTCGGTCATGCCATAGCGTTCGAGGATGGCCTGTCCAAACCGGGCATCGAACTCGGCAAACGTCTGCGCGCTCAACGGGGCCGACCCTGACACATAGAGACGGATCGGTGGTGGCCGGTGCGACCGTCCGGATGCCTCGGCAATCAGCCGCGTGTACATCGTGGGCACCCCGAAGAACATTGTGGTTTCGCCCCTGTTCAGGACATCAATCGCCTCGGACGCCTCGAACTTCCTTCGCAGGTCGACCGTCCCGCCAGTCACGAACGTGCCATGCATCCCGACGCACAGGCCGTGCACGTGAACGAGTGGAAGCATCAGCAACAAGCGGTCGGACCCCGACCAGTGCCACGCCGTCGTGACCGCCACGGCATTCGCCGCAAGGTTCCGGTGGCGCAGCATCGCCCCCTTCGACCGGCCAGTCGTACCCGACGTGTACCCAATCACCGCGATGCCATCGGGGTCGGGCATGATGCCGACCCAATCACCTGCGCTGTCCAGATCATCACCCGCAACGATCCGTGGATGGTCGGCCGTCCGGTCCGCCACTGGTGCATCCGCCCCGACCGCCACGATGGTGGCAAGGTCTGGCAGGTCAGCCACGACCCTGAGCACATCGGCGACCCGGACCGAATCGGTCACACACGTCCGCGCGCCCGAGTCACCGAGGAGGTGACGGAGTTCCACCTGGCGATACTGGGTGTTGACGAGCACGACCGTCGCCCCGGCCAGGTGGGTTCCCAGATAGGCCCCGATGAACGACGGACTATTCTCAAGGAACAGGGCCACGCGGTCACCCGGCACGACACCCCATTCGCGCAGCGACGACGCCCACCTCTGCACGAGATCGCGGACGTCCGCGTAGGTCAGCGTGCGCTCCTCGAACAGGACGCACGGGTGCGACGGATCGCGTTCACACGACGCGATGAAGGCGTGAAGGATCGAAGCGGGCACAGCTGTCATGACGGTCATGCGCCGTTATACCCGGACGGGACGACTTGGTCCGCAGCCAGCTCCCCCTTCCCGCGTCGGGGAGCTGGGGGGTTAGGCGGGATTGGCTAGGAATGGGCGGGGCGGGCAAGGATGGAGATCCTTCCCCTTCCACCTACGACCCAAGCGTTGCCACGATCTGGTCAGAGAACGCCTGCGTAGCCGGGTCCTTCAGGATCAGCTTTACTCGGCCATCCGGAAGCGTCTCCTGCTTGATGATCACGTGGCCCTCGAACATCGCCGGCTTGGCGGAGATCCGCGGCGTGTGCCCATTCCGCCACTCCATTTCGACCGGTGCCCACGCATGCATCGACGCCGACCGGTAGCAGGCATCCATCACCGCGTTCACCACATAGCCATCGTAGAACGTCTCCATCGGCGCCCGCCCAGCCTCCATCGCATTGAACATGTCCGTGAACATATCGATATAGCCAAGTTCGGCTACCTCATCACCCACCGGGAACAGCCACCCGCTCGACGTCTCGGCTTTCTCGGCGACGTAGGTGTTCCCCTCCGATGCGGTGAACATCTCGAAACCGGTGCGCAGGAAGTGGTTCATCCAGATCGTACCGTGCGTCCCAGCCACCTCGTCACGCAGGTCCATGCCACCGCGGAAGGTCCACGACACCTCGAACTGTCCGACCGCACCTGACTCGAACCGGATCATCGCAATGGCATTGTCCTCGGCATTGATGGGGTGGACGAGGGTGTCCTTCCAGCACATCACCTCGACGGGACGGTTGTTCTTGCCCACGAAGTTTCGGATGATCTCGATGCAGTGGCACCCGAGGTCGATGATCGCGCCCCCACCCGCTTGGGTGTCATCCCAGAACCACGCACTGTGCGGTCCGGGATGCGTCTCGCGACTACGCACCCACAGGACATCGCCGATGGCCCCGCCCTGGACCGACTTGACCGCCTTGAGGGTCTTCGGGGTATAGCAGAGATCCTCAAGGTAGCCTGCGAATACCCCTGCCTTCTCGACGGTAGCCAGGATGCGACGCGCCTCCTCGGCATTCCTTCCGAGTGGCTTGGTGCACAAGACAGCCTTGCCGGCCGCCGCGACCATTGCAATGGCTTCCTCGTGCAGGTGGTTCGGGAGGGCGACCACCACCACGTCGGTCTCCGGATGCGTGATCGCCTCCTCCAGACTGGTGGTGTGATGCGGGATTGACCACCGGCTTGCGAAGGCCTCACCGCGCTCCGCCGACCGCGAATACACCACCGAGACTGCGTCACGATTACGTTGCCCATGCAGGGTCATGGTGTAGAACTCACCAATCAGGCCGGTGCCAAGCATCGTGATCCGGTGCGCCTGCATGTTCGTCCTCCTCGCACGCCTGTAACTTTGAAACTTTCACTCAATCTCGATGGGTGGGGTTGGGATTCACATGCCATCATAGCCCGCACCCGGCAGACCGGCGGGTGACCTAGACTGATCATCGAAGCCAGCACCCCGATTCCCGGAGACCACACATCGATGTACATTCCACCGCATTTTGCCGAGAGTGATCGTGAACGCCTTCACGCCTTCATGCGCGCGAACGCTTTCGGCACCCTGATCTCGGTCATCGACGGCGAGCCTTTTGTGACCCTGATGCCATTCATCCTCGTCGACGAAGGCGAACACGGCACCCTGATCGGCCACATCGCCCGCGCCAACCCGCACGCCACCACATTTGATGGAAGACACGATTCGATCTGTCTCTTTCAGGGACCGCACGCCTACATCTCGCCGCGGTGGTACGAGGCGCCAATCGCGGTGCCCACATGGAACTACACCGCCGTCGAGGCGCATGGACGCCCGGAACGCATCGAGGATCCCAGCCGCATGCGTTCAATCCTCGACACCCTGGTTCACCAGTACGAGTCGGGCATGCCGAACCCGTGGTCCCTCGCGGACATCCCGCAGAATGTCGGCGAAAAGATGATCGAGGCCATTGTCGGCTTTGTCATGCCGATCCGACGTCTTGAGGGCAAGTTCAAGTTGACCCAGAACCGGTCCGCCGCCGACCGTGCCGGCGTCCGTTCCGCGCTGCGCCAATCTCCCTTCCCCGGTGACGCCGCCGTCGCCGACCTCATGGAAGGTTGACCGATACCCACCACCCGGGTGGGGCCATCATTCCCCTCTCCCATCGCAACGGTAGCCACGCGCAGGGGGTGGGGGCCTCTTACATCTCGCACGCGGCGTCACTCCGCGGGGCGGGGCTTGAACGGCGTGCTCTTGACCAACCGGCCGGTGCGGTCGAATGTCTGCCACTTGCCAACCTGCACGCCGAGGTCAAACTGCCCAGTCCGCATCAGTGACCCGTCGATGCGGTACCACCGCCAAGCACCATCGAGTTGCCCGTCACGCATCTGACCGATGGCCTTCACCGTCCCATCGGCGTAGCGGTCAACCCGTTCGCCATCCACCACAAGTTCCTCGTTCACCGACCAATCGTATCGCGGGGCCTGCGAGTCTTCCCGAACCACCAGATGGTGCCGGCATGGCGACTCATCCTGCTTTCCACCGTACGGTTCGAAGCCAGTGAATGGGAAGTGAAGCCAGTGAATCACGGAGCGATGGGGCCCGGGGAAGGGGCACCCGACACGACAAGCGTCACCATAACCCGGAAAACTCACAAAGCGTGCAGGCCGCCATGATGCGACTGTCCCGGACCGGACTTGTCGCCCCTTGAACGCACCAAACACGACCACCAAGCCCCATCACTCCTGCACGTGGCAGGTACACTGCCCGCCGGGAACGCCGGGAACGTCCGCCCGGCGCACGGGTGACGCCATGACGACCGCAACCACCGACATCACCCAGAGCGAACCACAGGCCCGAACCTCCCAGTTCCAGCGATGGATGTTCGGCGGGGCCATGATGGGCATCACCATGCCCGGGCAAGTCTTCGGCGTCTCACTCCTCTTCTTCTACACTGACGTCAAGCACCTGCCCCCATCGTGGGCTGCCATCGCCCTCACCATCTACGCGATCTACAACGCCGTCAACAATCCGCTCATCGGCTACTGGCAGGACCGTACCCGTTTCCGTCTCGGCCGACGGATCCCGTGGTTGCGCTACGGGTCGGTTCCCTTCCTGGTCACTTTCGCCGCCCTCTGGCTTGCCCCCTTCGATGGCAATGACGACCCGGTCTCGTTGCTCATCTACTTCTTCGTGACCATTGTCATCTACGACGGCTTCAACAGCGCGGTCGGCAACTCGTACTACGCCCTGCTTCCCGAGATGTTCGTGAACTACCGCGAACGGACCGACGTCGCTGCCAAGATGATGATCTTCCTGACGGTCGCACTGCTCCTTGGTGTGGCCCTCCCGCCCGTCATCGGCGACCGCCTTGGTTGGGGCACCATGGGCACGATCTTCGCCGGCATCAGCCTCGTCGCCATCCTGATCGGACAGACCGGCATGGTCGAGGCCGCCAAAACGCAGGAACAGACGATGTCGTTCACCGGCGCCCTGCGCCACCTCGCGACCAATCGCAGTTTCCTGACCCTGACCTTCGCCCAGACCCTCCGCTTCGTCACCACCAACAGCATGGCAACCGGCATGGCTTTCTTTGTGAAATACACCCTGAAGATCGATGGGGCACAGACCGGGATCATCCTGGCGACGGCGTTCATCGTCTCGGCCATCATGCTTTACCCATGGCGCCAACTCATCGCCAACCGCTACGAACCACGCACCACCGGACTGATCGCCTACGCCACCGTCACCGTCGGCATGGTCCCCTTGTGGTTTGTCACCGACCTGACCACCACCATCGCCGCCGCCGTGCTGATCGGGGTTGGCTTTGCCGGCATCTTCCTGATGGACAACATGCTCATCTCCGATGTCATCGATGAGGATGAGGTGCGCACCGGAACCCGTCGCGAGGCGATGTATGTCGGCATGAACGGCATGGTCATCACGCTAAGCACGGCCATCGTCTTCGTGGCGTTCGGGCTGATCTCAAGCATTTACGGATACGACGCCTCGCTCGCGCAGCAACCGGCGAGCGTCGGCGACGGCTTCCGCATCTTCATGGCCCTGCTGCCGTGTGCCGGGTGCGCGATGGCCTTCCTCGTCCTCCAGACCTATCCGCTGCACGGCGAACGCCTGCGCGAGATGAAGCGTGAACTGGTCCGACTTCGCACCAGACGGACTCCGGGTTTCGTGAACCAATAGTCAATCTCTCGGGGTGAGTGGTAACCCCGGGCCGGGCCGGGGACACCCCTGGGTCAGAACGGCGCGTCATCCAGGTCCATTGCCTCGGTACTGGGTGCGGATGCCGTCTCGATATCGGCTTCATCATCGTCCGGTTGCAACACCTTCATCTCCGGATCCCCATCCAAGCGGCGCTTCAGCCACCGCCAGAACGCAAAACCATCCGAGATCGCCGAGTCGACGAGTTCGTGCAGGAGGCGTCCGTGCACGCCCATCGAGAGATCGACGTGAAGTTCGCAAACGATGAATGCGATCTCCTCTTCCTCGTCGTCATGAAGGCAGACCTTCGGCCACCGGAAGCGCCCGTGGTACTCGTTGATGAGTGACAGCAACTCGAAACGGCGCTCGATCGCGAAGTAGCGGTCGCACTCCACCGTGACCGCAAGCAGGCTTCCGCGACTGGTCTCTATATCGATGCGCACAAGCATCGCACCACCGGTACTCCGGTCGTACCCGAACTCGACGAGGAAGTCACCGTCGGAATCGGTGAAGTACTGGTAGTCCTCTGCCTCCAGGAAGGCGCGCACCATGTCATGGGTCAGCGTCTTCACAACCAACGGCGAGTTGCGGGTTGGTTCGGTCACGGTTGCCGGTTGGGCCAGTGCCATCGTCGTCACTCCGTCACCGCGTCATCGTGCATGCCTGGGATGCCCCGGGATGCAAGCCACTTCCAGAAGTTCTTTGACCCCATGATTGTCCGGTCGATGATGTCGTTCAGGAGGTCCTGATGGATCCCGGCAGCCAGGTCGGTCTGGCTTTCGCAGTTGATCTCAACGATGTCTGCGACATTCCTGAGATAGATGCGGGGCCACCGCTTGTCGCAGTGGTACTGGTTGATCTCACGCAGCAACTGGTCGCGGTGGACGGGCCGGAATCGCTTGTCAGACCGGACCCGCACGACCATGACTGACCGGCTTTCACCACTCCGGTAGACGTACACACGCAGGCCGCAAGCGCGGTCGGCGCGATACGGGTACCGGATGCAAATGTCCCCATCCTGATCCGTCTCGAAATGCAGACCATGCCTGGCGCAGTACGCACGGAACATGTCCGGCGAGAGATCCATGACGACCGGCGTGGCCAAGATCCCATCATCCACCACTTCCGTAGCGGACGACTGAGGTTCGGCAGCGGTTTCTGCAATATCCATGATCATCCCCGCTCCTTCTGGCGCAAGCCGTCAACCACCCATGCATTGGCCGCATGTGAACGTATTCGGGGTCATCGAAATTCCACCGATGCCACCTTCGATATTCTGTCACGACGTTTCGCCAACCGCGCGATGATCCCGACGGATCCGCACCCCGGTCGGCCCGACGAGTACCGATCAGCCCGGGCCAGTCACCGGCGCGTCATCCGGTGGTGGTTCTTCAAGTTCGTCCAGACCCTCCAGGGATATTCCGATCTCTGGGTGGTGCACCCCTGCGGTTCGGTTCCGGTTCACCTCGCAAGCGCTTGGCAAGCCAGATGAAGAACCCGTGCCCGTGTGAGAACGCCGAGTCGATCACCTCGTGCAACACTCGGGGATGAATGCCCGGCGACAGGTCGAGGTGAACCTCGCACTTCAGTTCGAGAACACCACAGAAATTGTCTATGACCACCTTGGGCCACCGGTATTCGGCATGATGCACGGTCACCAGACGCAGGAGTTCGGTCAAGCGGAAAGTGACGATCGCATTGCACCTGGTCCATCAGGAGGTCACGATCCTCGCCTTCAAGGTCCATCTGGAACACCAATCCTCCCTCGATATCGCTGTCGTACTCCCATGGTTCAACCAGGATGTTCCCGTCCGGATCCGTGGAGAAGTGCCAATCCTCCCGTGAGATTGCCTCGGCGACCATCGCCGGCGTGATTGGTTGGACGGTCATTGACGATCCACGATGCGGCGACCCATCCCAAGCCCACCCAGCCTGAGGTCCGTTCGCGTGGCTATTGACCCGGTCCGGTGTCTGGTTCTCAGTGGTCATTGGCATCATCCATCTCGTCAATCCGGGAAGGATTGGGCGGGTTCAACACACAGATCGGGTAATCCGCCACCGCACCCCGCTGGATTTTCAGACGCTTCGCTCATCACGTGCGCGCGGGAATGTTCCGGACAAACATCCACTGGTGAAAGGTAATTGCGGCCGACAGCGCCCGGCCAATCATCTCATCGAGAAGTGCCTGGTGGATGCCCATGGCCACGTCCAACTGCGTCTCACAGGTGATCAGCAGAGCCTTCCCCTTAACCTCCGTGTACGCCTTTGGTCATCGTTTCTCGATGTGATACTCATTGATCGCCCGCAGGACCTCATCCAGACGGTCTGCGTCATAGGGGCGGTCAGAGGTGACCGGGACACAAAGGATCGTCCCGCTCTTCCCCGAGTGGTCAATCCGCACCTTCAAGACCGGGTCGCGTTCCTTACTGTAATCAAAGGAAAGCCGGACATTGCCATCCTTTTCACTCGACTAGCTGTAGTTGCTCGTCTCACAGAAGCGTCGCAGCATTTCCGCCGACAGCGTCGTGACTTCGTCCTTCACCGATGCTCTCCCGGGCACTCCTCATTCGCGAAGAAACGTATCTGATCCATATTATTCGTGTGCGAATATAATATCATGATCACACCATACATTGTACCAAATTCCTGCCAGATTGGTTGGATTCCAATGCGGTTTGGTCCGACCGCGAACGCACGATTGGAAGCAGAAACATGCCCACGCTGATCCTGTTGTGCGGCCTACCCGGGGCGGGCAAGACCACCCGGGCAAAGCAACTCGCCGCCGAACGCGGTGCCATGCGCCTCAGTCCCGATGAGTGGCTTGCGTCGCTTGGCACCGATCCACACGACGAACCCGCACGCGACCGCCTTGAACGGACCCTGACCCATCACGCCCTCGGGTTACTCGCCCTGGGACAGGATGTGATCCTGGAATACGGGTTCTGGGGTCGCACCGAACGCGACCTCAAGCGCCAACAGGCACGATCCGTCGGTGCCCGTGTGGAACTGCACGCCCTGGTCCTGCCCATCGAGGAACTGTGGCATCGCCTCGAGGGTCGCAACGCCAACCCACCTTGGAGTAGTGTCCAGATTTCCCGCGCCGAACTCGAAGACTGGTGGCATATCTTCACTCCACAGGCGCCCGATGATGCCGAACTCGCCCTCTTCGACGGCGGGGAGATCCGCACCGTCTGATGATGCGCGGTTCTTGCCATGCAGTTCGTACGACGGACCCGTATCCTGGCACGCATGCCATCAACGCCACGAGGCCTGCACGAGTCGATCATCACCGACCGCCTCGCGTTGCAATTGGCCCGCGACCGTGCATCCCACCAACTCTCGATCACCGATGAGGCGCTATCGGGTGCCGACGCCCCCGAACGGCTTGCCTCCCACGTAGAGGCCGTGATCCGGCGTGCCATTCTGGACCTCGGTGTCGATGACCGGGCCGCCGTGGGTACGCGCCTGGTCCGGGAAGTCGTAGGCCTCGTCCACCGGTACACGACCAGCGACAGCGCCGACGACAGCAATCGTGATGGCGTCGCCGACGGTGAAGAACCTGTCGAACCGCCCCGAATGCTCCGGCAGGTCGCACCAATCCGGCCGAATGGCACCGCCGAGGACATCACCCATCCACTGATCCCTCTCCTCGACACCACCCTCCTGACCAACGCCCCCGGCGAACCAGTCGTGGGACGCCAGATTGCCTCCGAACTGGAGTCGGCTGACCGGGTTGACATCGTCATGGCCTTCATCCGGTGGTCCGGAGTGCAACCGTTCGAGGCGTCCTTGAGGTCGATGGCGAATGCCGGGCGCCCCATCCGGGTCCTGACCACAACCTACACCGGGAGCACCGAGGCACGCGCACTCGAACTCCTCCGGGACATCGGTGCCGACATCCGTGTCTCCTACGACCTGTCCGGCACACGTCTCCATGCCAAGGCGTGGATCTTCCACCGTGCATCCGGTTTCAGCACCGCCTACATAGGTTCGTCAAACCTGACCCACCAGGCGCAACAGACCGGCATGGAGTGGAATGTCCGCATTTCCGGTGTCCGGAACCGTGGCGTCGTTGAGAAGATGGCCGCGGTCTTCGATGCCTACTGGGAGAGTGGGGACTTCGAGAAATTCGACTGCAATACCTTCCTGGACCGGATCCAGCAGACGCAGGCACCCGGCATCATCTGGCCGACCGAACTTCGACTGCAACCCTTCCAGGAAGCCCTGTTACAGCAGATCGAGTTGTCGCGGACCCTCGGGTACCACCGCAACCTCCTCGTTGCCGCCACCGGCACTGGGAAGACGGTCATGGCAGCCGTCGACTACACCAACCTGCGAGTGCGCATTCCAAACGCCCGCCTGCTGTTCGTCGCCCATCGCCAGGAAATCCTCGAACAGGCACGCCGGACCTACCAGCACGCCCTCGGCAACCCCGGTTTCGGTGAACTGTGGGTCGGGAACCACACCCCAACCGCATTCACGCACGTCTTCGCTTCAATCCAGACATTGCATGGAGCGAATCTCGCCCGAATCGGCCCGAAACACTTCGATGTCGTCGTGGTCGACGAATTCCATCACTCCGCAGCGACGTCCTACCAAGCCCTTCTGGACCACGTCCAAGCTCGTGAACTCCTCGGACTGACCGCAACGCCCGAGCGGTCGGACGGCCTGCCCATCCTCCACTGGTTCGGCGACCGCATCGCCGCTGAACTGCGCCTGTGGGATGCGATCAGCCAGCAACGACTTGTGCCCTTCATCTATTACGGCATCAACGACACCATCGCCGACTACACCCATGTCCCGTGGACGCGAGGCCGTGGCTACGACGTTGCCGGCTTGTCAAACCTCCTGACCGGGAACGATGCGTGGGCCGGCCTCGTCATCAGCCAGGTTCGTCGCCGTTCGGCCGATGTCACCGCGATGCGGGCACTTGGGTTCTGCGTCAGCATCGACCACGCCCGGTACATGGCCCGGAAGTTTTCCGAAGCCGGGATCCCGTCGGTCGCCATCTGGTCAGACACACCCGGCACCGAACGAACTGCCTCCCTCCATGACCTGCGAGATTGCCGGATTAACATGGTCTTCTCAGTCGACCTCTTCAACGAAGGTGTAGACGTCCCTACGGTTGACACCCTCCTGATGCTCCGACCGACCGACAGTCCAGTCCTCTTCCTGCAGCAACTCGGGCGAGGCCTCCGGTTGCACGCCGGCAAGACCCACTGCCTCGTCCTGGACTTTGTCGGTCAGCACCGGCGGGAGTTCAGGTTCGACCGGCGCTTCCAGGCACTTCTCGGCGGGTCACGGAGCGATCTGGTCCGTCAGATACAGGGAGGGTTCCCGTTCCTCCCCACCGGTTGCCACATGGAACTCGACCGAATCGCGCAGGATCGCGTCCTGGCGAATATCCGGGTGGCTGTCCCCGCCACCCTCCCCGCACGCGTTGCCGAACTTCGCGCATTTGGGCGCGACGTCGATCTCGCCACTTTCCTTGAGGGTTCTGGCCTGGAACTTGACGACGTCTACGCAAATAATTCCTGTTGGTCGGACCTTCGGCAACGCGCCGGGTTGCAAGTCCTGCCCGCCGGTCCCAACGAGGGGTCCCTCCGGCGCGCCATCGGGCGCATACTCCATATCGACGATCCTGATCGCCTCGAAACCTACTCCAGTATCCTCGCCCAACCAAACCCGCCAGATCCACCGAGCCTCGATGAACCCACCCGGCGCCTGCTTCGGATGCTCATCGTGCAACTCCTCGACCACGTTGCAACCCGCATGATGACCCTTTCTCAGGGGTGCGGACTACTCTGGCAACACTCGCAGGTCATCGCCGAACTCCGCGAAGTCATCGCCCTGGTTGCAGACAAGATGACGCACGTTGCGATCCAGCTCGACACCAGTCCGAATGTCCCGTTGAGAATCCATGCTTCGTACGCGCGCAGCGAAATCCTCGCTGCATTCGGTGTCGGCGATGGTGCCGAGGAAGTCACCTGGCGCGAAGGTGTCAGGTGGGTTCCCGAGGAACTGGCCGACGTCTTCGTCATCACCTCAGACAAGACCACCGGCCAGTTCTCCCCAACAACCCGATACCGCGACTACGCAATTACTCGTGACCTGTTCCATTGGGAAAGCCAGTCGCGCACATCCTCCGACAGTCCCACCGGACGACGCTACCGAACCCACACCCACGCCGGATCACATGTCATGCTGTTCGCCCGACGCCGTCACGACGACCGCGCCTTCCTTTTCCTCGGTCCAGCCACCTACGTCACCCACACCTCGGATCGTCCCATGCAGATCACTTGGCGTCTCCAAAACCCCGTTCCCCCGGACCTCCTCGCGTGGCTTGCCATCGCATCGTGACCCACGGCGCACTACCCTGCATGCAGACTTGGTCGTCACACAACAACCGGCCCGCTGCAAGGGTTCGCCCACACCATGAAGATCACCCGCATCGAGACCCTGCCCATCCCCATGGGCTACCGCGACTTCATTGCCTGCCGGGTCTACACCGACGAGGGCCTGACCGGGATCGGCGAACCCTATCCCGTCGGCCCGAATGACGCCGTCGCCGCCGTGATCGCCGACTTCGCCACCTGGCTTGTCGGACGCGACCCGCGCGACATCACCGGCATCTGGCAGCACCTGTATGCGCACACCCGGTTTCCCGGCGGATCGGTCGTCAACGCCGCCATCAGTGGCATCGAACACGCCCTCTGGGACATCTCCGGCAAAGCCGCCGGGGTTCCCGTCTACCGCCTTCTCGGCGGAAAATGCCGCGACCGGATCCGCGTCTACCAAGGCATCGGCGGCGCCACTCCCGAGGCCTGTGCCGAAGACGCCCTACGCGCAATCGCACGGCATGGCTACACCGCCGTCAAGATGTCGCCCCTGGCCCCGGCATCCGAGGGCCTGCCGTGGAATGCCGTGATCCGCGGTGCCGTCGCACGCATGGCCGCCGTGCGCGACGCCGTTGGACCGGATGTCGAGATCGGCCTCGACCCCCATGCCCGCATCTTCGAACCTGTCCGCGCGCACCAGTTGGCCGAGGCCCTCGCTCCCCTCAACCCCTTCTTCCTGGAAGAACCACTCCGGCCCGAGAACATCGATGCCCTTGCCGAATTCCGCGCTCATTCCCCCGTACCGGTCGCCACCGGGGAAATGCTATACACCGCCTTCGGCTTCCGCGAACTCCTCGAGAAGCGCGGCGCAGACATCATCCAACCCGACGTCTGCATCTGCGGTGGCCTTCTGGAGATGAAGAAGATCGCCGCCCTCGCCGAGGCCCACTACGTCACCGTCGCCCCCCACAACCCGACCGGCCCGATCGCCACGGCCGTCAACGCACACTTCGCAATGACCACGCACAACTTCCTGATCCTGGAATACGTACCCGACGACGATGGCCCCCGTGCCAATGTCCTCACCCGGCCCGTGGAGATCCGTGACGGCTACCTGCACCTGACCGACGCACCCGGCCTCGGCATCGAACTCAACGAGGATGCCCTTCCCGACCGACCCATCCGCAACTGGCGCCGCACCCCCGCCTGGCGCCCGGACGGCGCTGCCGACTTCATCTGACGCCGGGTGGGTAGCCGGGTTTCCGATCCCTGCATCCCCTGCATCATCACTCAGCCACTGCACGCACTCTCCCTCTGGTCTTGGGCGACGACTCAAAACCGTCCGCATCACGGTGGGGAGGCGATGGCCGCTAGGCAGTTTGGTCCGCGTGCATCCCTGCCCCATGTGTCCCAACTAAATCGCCCTGGCGGCGGCGATGGCACGTTGGTAGCGGGGTTCCCGGGTGGTGGTGGCCTCGGGGTCGAGCGGGGTGTAGGCACCGTCTGGCACGTCGGGGACGACGATGGTCACGCGCCGGCTCGGGCGGATGACCCCCAATGCCCGGCCCCGCTCGACGAGTGAGGCGAGCGGGTCGGGGTCCCCCTGGCGGGCGAGCATCGGGATCATCTCCATCAGCAGCGGGATGGAGACCTCGAACGGGTCGGCACCGGCCCGGATGGCGACCTCCATGCGCAGCGCCTGCACGACCTGCGCGACCGCAAGGGTGGCGTACACCTGCGCGACCACCAGTGCCGGGCGCGGGGACCACACCATGTGGAGGT